>DASUTR010000881.1:0-2893 GCA_036374535.1 Polyangiaceae bacterium | reverse complement strand
TGATGGAAAACACGCCGCCCGCGACGAGGGCGACGTTGGCGACGGTGGCGGACTTCTCGCGACGAGCGATGTCGTCTTTTCGTTCCTGGCGGGTGTCCCCACTCGGGGGACCGTTGGCGATGCTGCCCGTGATGGCAGCCGCCGAGAACGCAATGACGGCGAGCCCCGCCGCGCCGAACCCCGCGTACGTGACGAAAGGCGTCTCCTCGGGAGCGTGATCGGGCGGCGGGCTCGAAAAGAGCGCGCCGCTTCCGCCCGTTTGCGCGGGCAAAGGCGCGACGGACGCGGCCGCGGGTACGGCGAGCGGCGCTCCGGCCGCTTCGTGAACGGACGGACGCAGCGGAGACGCCGTCATCAGCTCGACGGCAGCGGATTGCACCGTCGCGATGAGACGAGGGAGCTCCGCGGGAGCTTCGGCCTCCGCGCGCTTTGCGACCTCGCCGCTCGCGGTGTCGATGAGCGAAAGCCGCACGACGTACGCTGCTTCACGCCGCTCCACGTTGCCGATGACGGCGCGCCGTGCCCCGGCCTGCACGCCAACGGCGGCGAGGCACGGTGCGTTCGCGACGCACGCCGCGAGCCCCCCGTCGCGCACGAGCGGGATACCTCCGAGCTTCACGTCGAGCTCGCGCCGACCGACGAGCTCGTAGTCGCGCGCTTCGGCAAGCTTGGCGATCGTGACCTCGGTGAGATTGTCGGAGAGCTCCGGATCCGCCTCCGCGAGCACGAACACCGCGAGGCGCTCGCGAGCCGCCGCGGCGGGAGCCGCCGTGAAGAGCAGCGCGAAGCCGGCTGCCACGGCCGCGACGCCGCGATGAAATCGCGCGTTCAACGGCACGAGCCGCCTCCGCACTCGCCGCTACGGCAATGCTCGTTTCGCTCGCAGGGCTTGCCCGCGACGGCGCTCAGACGGCACACGCTCCCGTCGCAGTAAGCGGCCGACGGCCGGAGCCACGTGCTCTGGTCGTCCGGATCGAGAACACAACTCGCGTCGTCGTCGCCTTCGCAACGCAGGCTGCAAATTTTCGTGTCGGAAGCGCGGACCTCGCGACCGTCGAGCTCGACCTCGAGACACTTCAACGGTCGAACGCACTCCGTGTCGAGCTCGCACGGAAGCGAGAAGAGTCCCGGATAGCAGCTCGAATCGTCGGGGCCTCGAGCGTCGTCCCTGTCGACGTCGCCGTCGGCGTCGTCGTCCGATTCGAGGTCGCGGAGACAGACGTGGGGAAAACCGCCGCGCGCCGGACAGCGGCCGCTCTCCGGGCACGGCATCCGACATTCGTCGATCGCCGCGGTGAGCCAGTACGGGCTCAAGCGCGAGCAGAGCGACGCGTCGGAGGGGCAACCGCGTTCGGGATTGCCGCGCCGGCATTCGACGCCTTGAAATGACGACGGGGTGATGCAATGGCCGCCGGCCCCCGGAACGCTTTCGACGCAGCGATACGCCGGCGGACCGGGGCCGAACAAATCGAAGCATTGCTCGTCCGTGTCGCACATGACGGTGCAGTGGCTGATGCTGCCGCCGGTCGACAGGCAACTCCCGAACGCGCAGTCGATGTCGCGCGTGCAGCGGACGCCGGGCAATCCGGGAATGCAGATGGGATCGGGCCCTGGAAACGCGTCCGTCCGCGAGCAGGCGTAGTTCGGCAGGCAGTCGTTGTTCGGGTCGCAGTAGGGCACGCAAATGTCGGGCAACCCGTTGTTTTCGAGCGTGTAGCTCGTCGCGAGACAACGCTCCCCCGGAACGCACTCCGAGCTCCCCGCGGAGCAATCGGCTTGAACGCAGGTCAGGTGATCCAGGTTCAGGCTCTTTGCCCGGTCTCCCAGCCGTTCCGCGAGAACGGTATTGGCGCAGGCGCGCTTCTTTTCGTCGGGGCAGTCCCCATCCGTTTCGCACACCGTGATCGGGAGACACACCCCTTCGTCGAACACCAGATCGGTGCGGAAGCAGGACAGACCTGCGGCGCAGTCGTCGGCCGACGGCTTGCAACTCCGGACGAGCACGCGCGCGTCGAGGCACGTCGCGACCGATTCGTCGCGAGCCTTCTCCGGATCGCACGACGGCATGCAGTAGCCTTGCCAGCAGCGCATCGGGACGCCGTCGAGATCGCCACACTCGTCCGCCTGCTCGCAGCGCCACAGGCGATCGTCGAGCGTTTCGTCGACGCGACAGCGCACGAGACCGACCGCCACGAGGCAGCTCAGAGCGCCGAGCCAGCATCGAAACGAAAGTGGCTCCCCCGCGGCGCTCACTTGATCATCTCCCGCACGAAGACCGCGTCCGGACCCTCGGGCGACAAGAGTAGGTAGCGCTGATAGTACGCGACGCCTCGCTCGCGCTCCCCGAGCCGCATCGAGCACTGTCCGAGGAATTTCCACACGGACGCGGAGTTCGGCGAGCGGGCTGCCGCCTCTTCTCCGAGCAGACACGCTTCCGTCACGCGACCTTGCGCGAGCTCCGCGGCGGCACGGGCCATCAAATCGGGCTTCGGTGTCGCCGGCTTCGGTGTCGCCGGCTTCGGTGTCGCCGGAGGCTCGCTCGCGAGCGAGGGCGCGCTCGGCAGCGAAACGGGAGCGAGCGTCGTCAGAGCTCGCAACGATGCTTGCACCGATCCGAGCTTCCAGGCGGACGTGATGCCGGCGAACGAACCGTCGCGCGTCGCGCGCGGCCGCTCGACGGTCGAGGAGCGCTCGTCCGTGCTGACCCACGCGATCGGTACGAGGCCCGCGAGCACGGCGGCCACCGCGGCGAGACCTGGCTTCCGCGTCGAACGGCTCGGCGGGGCGGGCGGCAGCGTCGGGCTTTCGTCCGGGACGCCCGACGCCGGCCCGGAGCGCCTGGCCCAGCGCGCGTAATCGCGCTCGATGCGCAGGAGATCCTCGCGAAATACGT
>DASUTR010000880.1:0-5392 GCA_036374535.1 Polyangiaceae bacterium | reverse complement strand
CGTCGTCGGGGAGCTCGCGGTGTTGCATCGCGACGCCGGCGATCTCGCGAAACACAAGAGCGTGCTCTACGCGAAGGCGAAGGGCGCGCTCCACGATCTCGAGAAGGGCGAATCGCTCGAGGACGGCGCCTGGGCGGCCCTAGGCCGCGCTTTCGAGGCTCTGGACGACGCGACGAGTGCCGCGCGTGTTCTCGAGCACCGGATCGCGCTGAGCGGCCGCTCGAGCCGTCCTCCCGCCGACCCCGATCTCGTTTATCGCCTCGCTGCGGCCCGTCTCGCCGATCCGGAGACGCGCGAGCAGGGCATCGGCCTGCTCGAGCGCGCCTTCGACCTCGACCTCGATCCCGAGCGGGCGGCGAAGCTGCTCCAGGGCATTCCGTCGGAGGTCGAGCGCGACCCGCGCGTGGCGGTGCTTCGCGAACGGCTCGCGCGCGCGAGCGGCGACACGAAGGGCCTCGTCAAAGCGCTGGCCGTGCGCGCGGCGCTGCCCGACGCGAGCGTCGCCGCCGTGCGCGAGGGCTTCGAGCTCGCGCAGCAGCTCGGCGACAAGGAGCTCGCCGCCGAGCTCGCGCGCGCCGCCCTCTCGAACACGGCGCTGTCGCTCGAAGCCCGCGACCGCGGCATGTTGCGGCTCGATCTCGCGGCGCTCTACGAAGCCGAGGGGGACCTTCCGAGCGCGTTCGACCTGCGCGAAGAAGCGGCGGCCGATCTCGGCTCCGACGAAGGCAAGAGGCTGCTCTTGGACGTGGCCGGCCGCGCCGAGGGCGAAGGGGATCACGACCGGGCGCTCCGGCTGTACGCCAAGATCCTCGACGACGAGCCCGCCGAGCCCCGCGCGCTCGGCCCCGCGCTCGCGCTCTACCGCAAGCTCGGCAAGAAGAAGGAATGGCTCGGGCGGGTCGAGCACGCCATCTCGCTCGTCGAAACCGTCGAGGAGCGCTCGGTGCTCCGCCTCGAGCAGGCGCACGCGCTCCTCGAGCAGAAGGGCGGCGAGAAGAAGGCCATCGAAGTCCTCGAAGAGCTGCTGCTCGACGACCCCGGGCGGCGCGACGCGAGTGAGCTCCTTGCCACGCTGTTCGAGAAAGCGGGGCGCCACGAGGAGCTCGCGCGCCTGCTCGGCGGCGAGCTCGATGCGGCCGCGGAACGCGGCGATCCCGACACGTGCGCGGCGCTCGGTCTCCGCCTGACGGGTATTCTCGAACAGGCCGGCAAGCTCGAGGAGGCGGCGGACGTGGCGCGGCGTGCGCTCGCGGGCGCGCCCGACCACCGCGAGCTCGCGGCCACGGTGCTCCGTCTCGCGGAGGCGAGCGGCGACACCCGCAGCATCGCCGACGCCCTCGAGCGCCTGCTCGCCCTCGAGCGCGGCCCCGAAGCCGGAGCGCTCGGACGCCGTCTTGCGGCGCTCCGCGACGAGCTCGGCGACGAAAAAGGCGTCGAGCGCGCCCTCGAGCTCGCCTGCATCGCCAGCCCCGACGATCCGGAGCTCCTGGAATCGCTGCTTTCCCGCTTCGAAGCGCGCGGCGACGCCGCACGTGCGGCGGCGCTCCTCGCCCGGGCGCTCGAACGCCGCCCGGACGACCTCGGGCTGCTCGAACGGCTCTCGGCCGCGCTCGGCCAATCGGGCGACCACGAAGAGTCGGCGCGCATGCTCGACCGGCTCGTCGCCGCCTCACCGAACGACGCCGCGCTGCTCAAAAAGCGCGCCCAGGTCCTGCACGAGCTCGGGCGCGAAGACCACGCGCTCGTCGATCTCGAAGCCGCGTACGCGCTCGACCCGAGCCTCGCCAGCGAGCTCGTCCAGGCGCTCGAGCGCGCCGTCGCGCGCGCCGAGCCGCCCGAGGATCTGCGCTACGCGCTTCGCCTCGTCGATGTGCTCGAAGCGGGCGACGATCTCGTGGGCGCCCGGGCGCGGCTCGCCGAATTCTTGACGCACAAGCCGGACGACCTCGCCGGCTTCCGCCGCCTCGCGTCGCTCGACCAGCGGCTCGGTAACAAGAAGGAGGCGCTTCTCACGCTCGAGCGCGTCGCGGCCCTCGAGACGGGACCCGGCCTCGTCGAGGTCGCGCTCTCGCTCAGCGCCGCCGCGGCCGAGGCGGGGAACCCGGAGCTCGCCCGGCCCGCCCTCGAGCGAGCGCTCGAGATAGAGCCCGAGAACCCCGGCGTGCTCGAGCGACTCGAAGCCATTTACATGAGTACGGGCGCCGCGAAGGAGCTCGGCGAGATGCTGCTCCAGCAGGCGGCGCTCATCGAAGACCCGGCGCGCCGCCTCGGCATCGTGCTGCGCGCCGCCGAGGCGTTGCTAGCCGATAACGGTGATCGCGAGACGGCCATGCGCGTGCTCGAGGTCGCGCGCACCGAATCGCCCGCGAGCATCGAAGCGGCGACCCTGCTCGCGCGCGCGTACGCCGCGTCGGGGCAGGCCGAGCGAGGCCTCGAGGTGCTGAAAGGCGTCGCCGCGGCGCAGAAGGGCAAGCGCACGCGCGCCGTCGCGGCGCTCTACGAGCAGATCGCAGCGATCCATCTCGACGAAGGGTTCTTGAGCGACGCGATGGAGGCGTTCTCGCGGGCGTTCGAAGCCGACCCGAAGAACGCCGAGCTCGCGCTCACGCTCGGCCGCCTCGCGCTCGACATCGAAGAGGACGAGGTCGCGACGCGAGCTTTTCGCTCGGTGACCATCATGCGTCCGAAGGGTCCCGACGGCGGCGCGCGCCCGGAAGACAAGGCCGAAGCAAGCTTCCACCTCGCGGCGCTGGCGAAAAAACAGGGCGATCTTCGCAAGGCGCGCGTGCTCGTTTCGAAGGCGCTTGCCGACGATCCCGATCACGCCGGGGCCCGGGCGCTGCTCGCGGAAATCGACGCCCGATAGACGCGCGGCGACGTCAGGCGGTAAAAGGGGGCATCCCCGTGGCCCGACGAGAAAAGCGACTCACCAAGCGCGAGAAGAAAGAGCAAAATCCGCGACCCCAGCAGCACACGCACGGCGAGCAGCACATCCACTGCATCGCCTGCGGCAAGCACCTGGATCCGGAGGGCTTCGACAAGAGCCCGCCGGACGCGCTCTTTCTGCGCTGCCAGCACGGCTCCCAGTTTCCCAGCTGCTCCGGCTGCGAGGTCGAGGCGCAGTTCCGCCTGGACGAGCACGACCGGACCAACAAGCCCGTGACCACCGCGCGCGCCTGGCACTGACGGGCGCGCTCACGGCGTGGGCTCGAAGGGGTTCACGAGCGGGACGCCGCAGCCGTCGAAGTCCTTCGTGTTTCTGGTGGCGAGGGCGAGGTCGTGCTGGAGAGCGGTCGCCGCGATGAGCATGTCCGCCTGTGTTCGCTGTTTGCCGCCGCGCCGCAGGCTTCCCCGCAGCTGCGCGGAGCGGCGCGCGATCGTCGCCGTGACGGGGAGAATCTCGCAGCGCGCCTCGACGAACCCTTCGAACCAGCGCGTCATGCGAACGCTGGGTCGATGAAATAGGCCGACCAGGATCTCTTCGAGCGCGACGACGCTGAGACTCATCGTTTCTTGCCGCTCCGCCCACGCGAGCACGTGGGGTGAGGGGCGGGGGCGCATGAGCTCACTTAGGACGTTGGTGTCGACGAGCATCGGAAACCATCAACGAGGCATTGGGTCTATCGACGCGTTGGGGAACTCGGAGCTCGTAGTTCTCTTCGCTCGCGATTCGGCGGGCTTCGCGCAAGAGGTCGCTCATGGGGGCACGATGTTGGGCGCGCCATTCGAGGAACAACCGGCTGTCTTCCGGACCGATGACGGTCGCGACGAGCCGCTCCCGATTGTGAATGGGCTGAGGCGCTTCCGCCGCTTTGCGGAGCAGCTCGGAAAAGCGTTGCTTGGCGGAACCGACCTTCCAGGACATCGAGTATGTCCAAGTTAGACATTGAATGAGGACACGTTCAAGGGGGCGACTCGAAGAGCTTTTTTGGTGGGTTCGGAGGGAAGGCAGCATCCAATAAGGGTGGGAAGGTGGAAGCGACATGGTGGAAGTGGTGGCGGGAACGGTCGTTCGATGGGGGTCGTGTGCAGTGGGATTGCTCCTCACGGCGTGTCCAGGCGCAGCCGAGCTCGAGGATGTCGATCGCTTCGACATCATGAAGGACCCGCCCGTGCCGACGCAGTGTGATCAGGCGTTGCCGGAGGCGCTGCCGTCGGGCTGCGACTACCGTGGAACGCTGCAAAAGTACTGCGCGCGGGGGGGATGCCATGGCTCCTTCGCCGCCGGCGGGCTCGACCTCCGCCCCGACGAGCTCCTCATCGCGCGCATTCTGAACGTACCCGCAAAGTACCGGCTCTCGTGCGGCCCGGGGATGGCATGCGATCCGGTGGCTCCGCTGTGCGCCGAATGCGACGCCTGCTCCGAGAACGCGCTGCTCGTGCATCGCGAAACTCCCGCGGAGAGCTGGATTTTGAAGAAAATGGAGCCCTTCGTGCCCGGCACGACGGCGAACGTGTTCATGAACTGCGGAGACGCCATGCCGTCGCTCCTCACGGGCAACGAGGTCCGCCAGTACTCGGACGGCGACAAGGCGTGCCTCACTGAATTCTTCACGCACGTCGCGACGAGCACCCCGCACCCCGAACGCTATCCGTGTGCGATCGTCGCGGACGGCGGAACCTGAGCTCTGCGCGAAGGATGTGGCGCTAGAACGTGACCGGCTGAAGGGCTTTCCGGAGCTCGTCGGGGACGCTGGTGCGCTGGAACGTGTTTCGCTCGACGAAGGTATGGATGGTCTGCACGAGGATCGCCGCTTCGCCGCCCCGGGCGATGCGAAAGCCGAGCGTCGCTTCGGTCGGGTTCGGCATGGTCTCGAGGTGCGCGGCGACGAGGGCGACCTCGATGCGGTCGCCGAAGCGGAGGGGCTTCAGGTAGTCGGCTTCGGCGTGCCGGACGGGGGCGAGCCAGGGGCCGCGCAACACCTCGTGGAGCGGCAGGCCGGCCTGATCGAGGAAGGCGACATACGCGTCGTGGCAGACCTCGAGGGCTCGGGGGTAGAAAATTATTCCGGCAGCGTCCACGTCCTGGAAGCGGATGCTGGTGTCGAGCTTGAAGGCGTTTGCCGGTGCCTGCTTCAGGCGGTCGCGTTCGAAGCGAAACATGGCGGATGCGCGAGCCAGCGTGATTGGTTCACGCAAGTTCCGCGACTTTACTCTGGTTTCCGTGGCCCAGCGTGCGAAAGTTGGTGCTAAGGTCCTGGTCTCACGTCTCTCTACACTGTCGATGAGCCCTCGCTTGTCTAGCGCCGCCCGGCGCGCCCTCACCGCCGCGGCCGCCACCTTCACCCTGCTTGCCATGGCCATCGGGCTTTCGGGCTGCCCCGCCGCTGCCCCGCTCGAAGACCCCGACCGCTTTCCTGTGCTCACTATCGGGACCGGAGGTACCACCGGC
>DASUTR010000879.1:0-23103 GCA_036374535.1 Polyangiaceae bacterium | reverse complement strand
CACCCGCCGGCGCGAACTTGAGTTAGTGAGCATCACGTGCTCCGGTTTGCTGATTCGTCGCCGGCGGGCGCATGTCCCGCGCTTCACTCTCTCCCGTTGGAGAGACCATGGAAAGCGGAACGGTTCACCCGTATCCGGTTTCCTCCAGTTGCAGCGGTGTACCTGGCGCCTTGACAGCTCGACCTCGCCGAAGCGATGCTTGCACCGATGATGGTGTGGCGCCGGTTGGGAGGGCTACTGCTTTTCGTGCCCGTGCTGGTGGGCTTTGCCGTGATGCTCGCTGGGGGCGCTCCGCTCGCACGCTGGGGCGTGCATCTGGTCAGCGCCCTCTTGGGGTGGTTCGCTTACCTGATCGTACGGCGGCTCCCGGGGGACGGCGGCTGGACGGGCTCGCGGTGGGTCGCGCTGGCGAGCGTCGCGGTCATCGGCTCCACACTGCTCGGTGCCTCTGTCGATGGCGTCCTGCGTTGGCATCTGATCGGTCCACTGCGGATCCATTGCTCCGCGCTACTGGCACCGGTCCTGATCGTCGCGGCTGCCGGCGCAGTCAGGGCGCGGCCCGTCGCCACGGGGCTCTGCCTGACCGCCTGTCAGCTCGTCCACGTCGCGCAACCGGACGCCGGACAGGCCACCGCTCTGGGCGTCGCCGCCGCTTGGCTGCTCCTGAAGGAAGCGAGCTTGCCCGTGGCGCGGGCTCTGGGTATCGCAAACGCCGCTGCCATCGCCATCGCGTGGATGCGTCCGGATCCCCTGCCACCCGCGCCGTTCGTCGAAGACATCATCGCCGTTGCATTTCGCAGTGCGCCGCTGCTTGGAGTCGTCGCGCTGCTGTCGATGATCCCCGTCGTGATCGCTCCGCTGGCGCCAACGCATGCTGCCGCCGCCACCACCGGCAAGAGCGCGCGCGTCAGTCTTGCCCTGTACCTCGCGGGAACGATCGTCGTCCCAGTCTTTGGAGAGTTTCCGGTCCCGCTGCTCGGTTTCGGGCCCTCGCCGGTGGTGGGAGCTTTCCTAGGCCTCGCGGCGCTCGACGCCCTGGTTCGTCGGCACCCGGTTGCGGCTGGCTCGGGCGCGCCGTCCTCGTCGAAGCCTACCGACGCTTCGCGCACCGGCGCTCGAATCGCTGGACTGTGCGGCGTACAACTCGTCCGTCAGCGCGCCTAGTGAGCTTTGCGCTTGCTCGGTCCGGGCAACTCCGCATTGCAGCAGACGTCGCATTCGCTCGGTCGTCGCAGCTGAACCTGGTAGGTTGGTCGGGCGAACGGGAGATGAAATCAGGACTGCGAGGGCTGGGCGTGCTGGGCGGTAGATTAGGCGGACCTAACGTGAGATGTGGCGTCAGCATTCTTTTCGTTGCGGCGATCAGCTGCTCCAGGCAGCCAATTGGGGGGCGTCCAGACGGCGGGCAACAGCAACAGCAACCGGTATCGCCAGGGTCCGCCGCCGCAGCCAGCGCCGGTCCTGCGCCGCGACCAGTAGGTTCAGTCGTCTGGGATGTTCGATTCGATGGTGGAGTGGCGCGCATCGAAACTGGTCGGGGCGGTTCCGAGCGTGTCAGTCTGCTCATGCCTGACGGTATGCTCGTCGGCGAGTCGTGGTGCGCGCCGCCACTGGCTGGGTACGACGCCGTTCGGGCGTTCTACACGGACGTCCGGGCCGCAATCGTGAGTGGAGATGTCGAGCGCGTCGCAGATCTGATGGCGTTTCCTCTACGCGTGAACGGAAGAAATACACGCAGCATCACTTCACGCGAACACTTCCTACGCGAGCGGGAGCGCATTCTCACCCCCGGTGTGGTCGAGAGCGTTCGTGCGGCCGACCCCGGCAAGGTCTTCTGCAATGCGCACGGCGTCATGTTCGGCGAAGGCGTCCTTTGGGGCAACTTGCAGCCAAATGGTCGGCTCGCAGTCGACGTCGTCAATGTCGGACGCGAACCAAGCAAAAAGAAGTGACGCCGATCTCACCCCAGCACCCGGCTCGTGAATCAGGGAGCGAGCGGAAGTAACACCCGAAACGTCGCGCCGAGGCCAGGTCCTGGGCTCTCGGCGACGATTTCGCCGCCGTGGAGCCCGACGAGGTGCTTCGCGATGGTGAGGCCGAGGCCGAGGCCGGTCGTGCGTTCGCGGGTCCGCGACGAGCCGGCTTGACGGAACGCGTCGAACACGTGCGGGAGAAAATCCTTCGAAATGCCGACGCCGCTGTCGGTGACGGAGAGCTCGACGAGCGCCCCGGCGCGCCGCCCGCGCACGCGGATGGTTCCGCCGGGAGCCGTGAATTTCACCGCGTTGCCGACGATGTTCCCGAGCACCTGGCGCAAACGCTCGGCGTCGCCGCGAATCGAGCCGAGGTCGTCGTCGAGCAGGCGTTCGAGCACGATGCGTCGCTGCTCGAGCGCGGGCAGGCACGACGCGAGCACGTCCTCGACGAGCGCGAGGACGTCGAGGCGCTCGAGCTCGAGCGCGAGCTTGCCGCGAGCGAGCCGTGACGCGTCGACGAGATCGTCGACGATTTTCCGTTGAACGCGCACGTTCTTTTCGATGATGTCGAGCCCGCGGCGCTGCTGCTCGGTCTCGATCGCTTCGGAGCGGAGCAGCGTGACCCAGCCGCCGATGACGTTCATGGAGTTTCGGAGCTCGTGTCCCACGACGGCAAAAAACTCGTCGAGCTTGCGCTGCTCGTCGAGCACGCGACCGAGCTCTGCGAAGGAATGATGCCGCGCCTTGGCGAGCAGGGCGCCGCGCACGAGCGCCGCGCTTTCGAGCGTTTTTGGCGTCCACGAAGCGGAGCTTTGCTGCGCTCTCGGCCGGAACCACAAGAGGTACTCGCCGAGCTCGCGCAGAACGGCGACGGCGAGCAGAGCCGCCACGCCCTCCGCGTCGAGGACGTCCGGCGCGTCGTCGGAGAACGAGTCGGTGGCGTAGGCGTCGTGATCGCCCGATTGCAGCCATTTCGCGATGGCGCAGAGCGTCGCCACGGACGGCGTCGTTCCCACGCTGCGCACCCCGTCGCGGAGTACTACGGCGACGCCGGACGTGTCGGCGAGAAGCGGCAGGTCGTCCGGCGTGAGCGCGTCGACGAACCCGCCCGGCTCCGCGATGCGAAACAAGGTCAGTCGTCCCTGTCGAGTTGGTCCCGCGCGTTCTCGATGAGCTTCTCGACGGCGGCGCGCGCAAGGTCCGCGCGCTCGGCGCCGTGGTAAACGGCGAACACTCCAGCGCTCACCGGTTGCAGCGCCACGAGCGCCTTGACGCGACCGAGCTTCACCGCCGTGCGCGCGACGCTCTTCGGCACGAACGCCACGAAGCCACCGCGCGCGACGGCTTCGACCATCAGGAAGGCGTCGTCGAGCTCGCCCATCGGCTTTGGCCGGAGCCCGCGCTCGCGGAGAAAGTTGTCTACTTCCCAGTGGTACGCCGACGCAGGGTGGTACTCGAGGAGCGACAAGTTCTGCCAGTCGGCGCGGGGCTCGACGCTCGGGTGCGCGACGGCAACGAGCTTCGGTCGATGGATCACGACGAGCTCCATGTTCGCGCGCGCCGCCTCGATGGGCTCCGTCTCGCCCACCAGGAGGTCGATGTCGTGCGCTCGGAGCTGGCGCAAGAGGTCGGTGAAATCACCCGTTCGGATCGAAGGTTGGCACTGTTCGAAGGTCAAGACAGGTAGCAAGAAGTCGGCGGCGATGGTGCGAGAGACGGCCGAGCTCACGCCGACGCGTAGGGCGATGGGCGTCTGGGGCTTGGCGTGACCGAGGGCGCTCGCCAGGCGCTGACCGGCAAGAAACATAGTCGTCGTGTGCTCGAACGCCTCACGCCCGCGTTCGGTCAGGCGAAGACCCGTGGTGGTTCTCTCGAAGAGCGGCACGCCCAGCGAACGCTCGAGCATGCGGAGCTGTTCACTGACCGTCGGCTGGGTCACGCCCAACCGATCCGCCGCGGCTTTCACCGAACCCTCGAGGGCGATGACGTGAAAGTAATAAAGGTGGTTGAAGTTCAGCACGCCACGGACCTTAACAGCGCGGTCCAGCGTCGTCGATTCGGTTTGGCCTATGTCTGGACATCGGTCGCGCCCCAGGCGCGCGCGCAGTCCTCGACGCCGTCGCCGACCTCTCCGGTAATGACGAAGACGGGAATATTTTCCGCGCCCCCTTCGAGTGCGCGGCGCAGCGCTGCCGTTATTTTTCGCTGCGCCTCCAAGTGTGCCTGGAGTCCTTTCGACGACGAATTCAGGACGTGGCAAACCGCCACCTCACGCCCCTCGGCGAGCAGCGCCGAACAGCGCTCCCGCGTCGCTCGAGAGACGTCGGGTTCGGCAAGCACGACCAAGACGCGCATCGACCGCGCCACGTAGCAATAAGCACGCCGCGAATCGTCACGCCCGGGAGCGCTCCACGCGGAGGACGCGCGCCCTCGCGCGGGCCGGCGCGCCCCGTCCTGCCATGCGAGCAGCGTTTTGGGACGCGCGAACACTCACTCTATTCCTCGAACGACTAGCGCTCCGTCGCGCGACGTTCGGGTAGAGCTCGTGCTCGGACCCTCGCGCTCTGCTCGACTAGCGCCGTTCCGGATTGTTCGTGATCGAGGGTTCCCTATCCGGTTGCCCGGGTGCGGGCGGATCCTCGACGGGTCCCGGAGGTCGTTCGCCCGGCGCGGGCGGTGAAGCCGGTGGATCCTTTCGCGGGGGCTCGGTGGGTGGCGGATCCCCGACCGGCGGCCGCGGCGGCTCTGGGTCCTTCATGGGTGGCTTCTGCGCCTTCATCTGGGTCACGGCCGCGGCACCGCCGCGAGCACGCCGTCCCTGCGACTCGCATGCGCGGCCACCGCTCGAACCAGGGATTTCATGTCGCACGGCTTCGACAGAAAGCCGACGACGGACTGTGCTTGTGGCGCGTTGGACGGGGTGGTTCCGGAAAGGATCAGGACCGGGATGCTGGCCAGACGTTCGTCGGCTTTCATGCGTGCGAGGAGCTCCGTTCCGGACATGACGGGCATGTTCAGGTCGAGGACGACGAGAGCCGTCTCGGGATGGGCGCCGAGCGCGTCGAGAGCTTCCTGGCCGTTACTGGCCTCGAACACCGCAAATTTCTCGTTTTCGAGGAGCTCTTTGACGACCTCCCGAGCATCCTCGTCATCGTCCACCACCAAGATCCGCCGCACCGACTCGGAAAAGGTATCGCTCGCGCTCATCGTGTCTCGGTCCAGAGTGCGGCTCTTGTAGACAATGTCCAGCGGCGCGGTGAAGGGACGGTACTTTTTCAGTGCTGCACGTGGCACATCGCGCCGGCCGGGTGCGCTGCCACACCTGGGTGGGCTGCGAATCCGAGACCAGCCGAGAGGCTCTTCGACATGGCACTTTCCGTGCATGCTTTCCCCGAGATCAAGAAGACCAGAACCATGGCGCCCAAGTCGCCATTCCGTCGCACCCGTCGGCGCACGAAAGACGATTTGAACGAACTCAAGGAGCACGTGGCATGACCGACACGAGCGACGAGTCTCCGAACGAAGCCCGCGAACGCCACGAACAGCAGGCCGACGCAACGCGAAACCGTCGGCTCGACGACTTGGACATGCTCGAGGCGCGGCGCACCCGCGCAAAACGACTGTTCGATTTCGCCGGCGACAGCGTGAAACGCAATAAGACGCTGCTCATCGGCGTCGCCGCAGGCGTTCTCGTCGCCTTGGGCCTCATCGCCCTTCGTCGACGGCGGCGCTCGAGGCAGAGGCCCGGGGACGTTCTCGCGCAGGCCGCGCAGAACCTGCTCGGTTCCGGCTACGTCGTCCAATCGGTCGACCGCCACGACCGGCGCGCCCTCAAAGGCGCCGCGAAAGCCGGGCTCGGCCTCGCGCTCAGAATCGCCGAAGAGATGAGCAAGCGTCACGGACGCGAGCGACTCGACCGGGAGACCGCGCCGACGGGATAGTGGCGTCGCTGCGATCATCCGCGTACACGACGTGACATCGTCCGAGTGACGTGAAACATCGGCGCAATGATTCAGGGTGCCCCATGAAAATTATGTCACACGGCGATATATTCGAGATGGCATTTGCCGCCCGAGCGCATGGCGGGAAGAGGCACGGGACGCTAAACTCAGCGCCCCCATGCGACTCCTTCAACTCGACGGTTCTTTTCTCTGCGAGATAACGAACGTGAGAACGGTAGCGACGAGCGAAGGCACGATGCTCGAAGGCGACGTTCCGATGGGTGCCGCAATCGATCCGACCGCCGAGCTCGTGATCGAGAACATGGGAGAGCGGATGCGGTTCTTCGTGAAAGGGTACCGGCGACGCACGCCGGTTCCCGAGCGCCCGCTCACCGTTGCCGCGGCGCGTGTACGCGGACTTCTGCGCTGAGCCGCGCTCCGTCACGCCCTCGTGCGTGCGATGATTCCGACCGCCGCGATGCGCTCCACTCCACGGTAGGCGGGGAGGTCGAGTTCGGACCCGAATACGTCGGGATCGAGCTCTTCGTAAGAAAAAGTCGCGCCTGCGTCGCGACACGACGGTTCGACGGCCTCTCGAAGCACGTCGCGTCCATCGAGGATGGGAGCACCGGTGTAGACCACCAGCGTCCCGCCGGGTGACAGTCTCTCGAGCGCTTGGCGCACCAACCGCACGGTAAACTCCTCGCCGAATCGGCCGCCGCCGTCTCGGTAGAGTCGGTGCTCGCCATCGACGAGGTAGGGCGGATTCGCAACGACGCTGTCGATGGGCCCATCCACGTCGTCGAGCAGGTCGCTTTCCACGATCTCCGCTGGAACGCCGGCGAGGGCGGCGTTCACTCGCGCGCAGCGAAGAGCGAGCGGGTTGATGTCGGAAAGCACGACGCTTTTGGCGAACGCCGCGCCGACGATGCCCCCCGCGCCGCATCCCGTACCCACGTCGACGAGCCGGCCCGCGCGCCCGAGCGAGCGCCGGACGAAAGCGCAGAAACGATACGTGTCTGGGCCGAAGAACACCGAATGGCGGTCGACCGTAGGGTAGGCGGAGTGGACGAAGAGGTAGCGATCGAGCGTCGAGAATCGGACCGTGGAACGAAGCGCGCTGCCGTCGGATACGAAGATGCCCGCTCTGTTTCCGAGCTCCAAAAGGTTCTGCGGCAACAGGTCGGCTCGAAACGGCCGGCTCCAACCGAACACGTCACGAACGTTCTTCGACTCGCCGGCGTTCGCCGCGAGAACTCGCCCGTGCGTTTCCGGCGTCACCGTGACGAAATGATAGCGAGCCTCGCGGAGGGCGCGGCCGAGCTCGAGCAACCTAGCGTCGCTGTCCTCCATTACTCGACGATCTTAAGCGACGGCGCCGAGCTGCCAGAGCTCGCGGCGGTACCGCTCGAAGCATCGAGCGCCGGCGCGCAGCCGGAGAAGCGCGCCTTCCGCGATCGGGACGGCGAGCTCGGAGTTCTGCGCCACGAGCGGGCGCAGCACCTCACGATTCCACGCTTCCGAATGTTTCACGTCGAGTGTCGCGTGCAACGCGAAGTACTTCCGGATCTCGCCCGAGACGCCGATCCGCTTGAGCCCGCGGTTGACTGCCGCCGCCCTGCCCGGCGCCGTAAGCTCGATGACACCGAGCGCTCCGGCGGATTGATAGGCATAGCGTCGGTTCACGCCGAACGCGGTCATCAAATTACCGAGCGCGAGCGACTCCCAGACGATGCGCTCGGTCGACGTATCGAGCTCGAGCGTCGTCGTGAGCCGGCTGAGCATGGGCCCGTGCATGCCCCGTTCGTCGCCTCGGCCCATCTCGTCCCAATAGTTTCGTGCGAGCTCGAGCTTCGCTCGAGTCGGAAGCTTTACCTGGGTCAGCGCCACCAAATCCTCGAATCCCGCCTCACCCGCTGCCTCTTGCTCGAGAAACCATCGAATCGCGCCCGGGGGCGCCGATTCGGCGAGCCAAGGAAATAGGGGATCCCCCTGGCCCTGCCCCGTTTCCTTCAAGGACTCGAACCATTCCACGAACGCGTCCGGATCGCGTGGCACCCGCTTTGCGTCTTCGCGAACGCTCTCACGCTCGCGTTCCACGAACTCACCCTCGACGATGCGGTGGTCGATCTCCTCGCGAAGTCCATCGCGCCACGGCATTTCGGACCCACCTGGACGAAGCCGCTCCCGGTTGAACGCCGTGAGGCGGCGGTGGAGCTCTTCGTTCGTGAGCTTCGGAACGGCGCTGGCGGTCCTGTGCATTTCTATTCGCCATACGCAATGGCCGTGCCACTGGCGTCGCCGTCGCGGCCCGAGCGAACGATTCGATGGAGAGACGTTTTGCGCCGTGACATCTCGCGCCTCGACGGCCCGACAGCCATTTCGACTGAGCCCCGATCGGCAGCGGTGATGGAACATGAGTCACAGATCGAGGTTTAGACTCAAGGCCGTCGTGCTCGAGAAAACGTACCCCAGGCACAAGGGGTCCGAGCTCGGGCAATCCGCCTGAGCTCGCATCGACGGATCCCACGTGTATCGGAACACTTCGTGGAACGTGAAGTGTTCCGTAAGTTTTACCTCGAAGCTCACGGTGTTGCGCACGACGGAGCGATGCCAGAAATCGCCCTCTGGTGGAACGTCGTCGCCGTAGAGCGTGGGCAGAAACTCGAACGTGTCGAGCAGTGACCACGTCTCGAAATGCAGTCCGGCTCGCGCGCGTAGCGAGCCGCGGAGCTTCGACGTCGTCTCGTCAGCCGTCGCGCCGCCCGGCGCGGGCGCAAGGATGGATCGGAAATTCCACACCGGGGCGAAGCTCACGTCGAGCTGTACCGTTCGCGGCGGCACGATGTCGAGTTTGGCGCCGATCACCGCGAGCTCGAGGTTCAAGCGCAGGTTCACGGGTAAGTTACGGTCCGTCGTCACGAACGTGAACAACGTGATGCGAGGGAGCACGTCGTGGTAGTCCACCGCCAGGCGCGTCGTCGTCTGATCCGCGCTCGTGCTGCCCGAAGCTCGATGGAAGCGATAGGAGGCGTCGAGCGCGACCTCGAGCGGATCGGAAGCGTAGTTTTCGACCTTCGGCTCGCGATGGATGCCCATGCCGCCCACGAAGTCGTAGAGGCGGGTATCGCTTTGATAAGTGCCCCCTGCCCGGAGCGAGAACTCGATCGGGACGGGCCGCGGCCTCCGCTCGGCCTGCAACCGGCTCTTCAGGCGTCCGGTGCCGTCGCGCACCTCCGTCATCGAGAGCTCACCGCTTGCGTCGTACGTGTGGTGCGTCGTTTCGCGCGTCCACGCTTCCGCGATGCGCAGGCGTTTGTCGACGACGACGAGGTGCTCCTCGCCGTCGTACGTGTAGCGCGCGTACCCCACGCGCCGGCCGTCTTCGTAGCACTCGGCGGCGACTACTCGGTGTCCGTCGAAGTACGTGCGCGCAATACGGCGATGTCCCGGCGTGATTTCGGTGCGCGCCACGGCGTGCTCGGCACGATGGTGGAGCGCGATCTCCTGGACCACTCGTCCGCCCGACAGCCTGAGTTGATGCACCAGGCGACCTTCGTCGTCGTAACGCTCGCGCACGTCGTCGGCCGTGACCGAATCCGCGGGGCACACTTCGTTGCTCCCGTCCTCCGCGCCGACACGCGACGCCGACAGGACGATCGCCACGGCGAACGGTGCGGCTCGGCCAATCATTCGGAGAGCGACACCGCCGTGGGCCATGGCAAGGACGGCTCGCGTAGCAATTGGCGAGCCACGCATCCTGGCTGGCCGCGCGGCAGCGGCGAGCGCTTCGGTCACGCTCGTGGCGAGTTGCCACGACTAGGCCCGAATTCAATCTCGATTCGGCGCGCCGAGCGGGAAATTCGGGCGATACGGTCGCGCTTCGTCGACGGCTCGCGCAAAGGAGGGGCGGGCGAGCAAGCGGGCGCGGTACGCGCGAAGGAGCGGGTAGCGCTCGGCGATGCGGTGCGTCCAGTCGGCGTAGAAGAGTGACGGCGCCGCGGCGCAGTCGGCGAGCGTGAAGTCGCCGCCCGCGGCCCAGGTTTTCCCGGCGAGGTGCCGTTCGAGCCAGGCGTAGGCAAGCTCGAGCTTCCGTTCTGAGAGCGCGAGGCCGTCGCGACGTTTCACCGGATCGCCCGAGAGGGCTCCGCCGACCGCCTGTTGCATCCTGTGCATCACGTGGAGATCGAAGAATCGATCGAGAAAGCGCACGTCGAGCGCCGCGAGCGGCTCCGCAGGCAGGAAGCGCAGCGGCCCCGGGTGCGCGAGCTCGAGGTATTCGATGATGATGGTCGACTCGACGACGTTGCGGTCGCCGTCCACGAGCAACGGGAAGAGCCCAATCGGCCAGCGGCGAAGCCATTCGGCGGTATGCTGCGGGGTATCGGGCCCGATGCAGCGAAACTCGAAGGGGGTCGCATTTTCGTACAGCGCGACGAGCACTTTTTGCGTGTACGACGAGAACGGATGGCCGTAGAGCACGAGCGGCATCGAGATCACCCTTTGGGCAAGAACCAGCGATAGCCGTTGGAACGCCACGGCACGCCGAGCTCGCTCGACACTTCGGCGAGGACGTCGGGATTGAAGAAGTAGTTGCGCAGGCGCGCGACGTGCTCCCCATCGAGCTCGAAACGCGTGACGGCGCGCACGGCCTCCCCGTCCTCGTGTTGATAGAAGTGAATGAGCAGCCACTCGCCCCGGTGCCGAACGGCCTCGACCCGTGGAGCTCCCGAAAGGACGCGCTGCGCGAAGCGAGGTTCGATGCCGCAGTCGTCCTTTCGAGCGAGACGCGCGCTTCCGAAGAGCATTCCGTAGAGCACGGTTCGGCGCGCGGCCTCCCGCCCGTAGCGCGTCGTCGCGCCGACCACTTCGACCGATGCGGTGTCGAGCAGGAGCGCCGTCAAACGCTCGAGATCGCCAGCGTTGAACGCGGCGCAGAACGCGTCGAGCACCGGGGGCGAAGGAGCGCGCGCGGGCTCGACCGCGGGCTCGACGAGCTTTTGGCGACCGCGGTGGAGCGCGGCCTTCACCGCCCCCGTCGTCGTCGAGAGCACCTCCGCGATCTCCTCGAGCGAGAGCTCGAACGCGTCTTTCAGGATGACGGCGGCGCGCTCCCGCGGAGCGAGCTGCCCGATGAGCGTCCCCGCCGCTTCGCGCGCAGCGCGCGCGTCCCCCGCCGGCATAGGCGCCTCGGTCGAATCGAGTCGTTCTTCGTGCCCCCGGCGCCGCACGTGGTCGAGCCACAGGTTCGACGCGACACGAAAGAGCCACGCGCGTGGATTGACCGGCGGCTCGCCCATCTGCCCGAGCGTCACGAAAGCCCGCGCCATCGTATCTTGCGCCAGGTCTTCCGCGTCCCAAGGGCTTCGCGTGAGGTGCCGGCAGAAACGATACAGATCGGACCGTAGCGGCTCGTAGGTATCGAGAAAACCGTGCCACGACGAGCGCAGCCCGGCCGCGAGCTCGACCGCGCCGTCCGGCTTGGGCGAAAGAGGGTTCATGAGCGAGAAACGAACGGCGAGCGCGAAAGGATACGCGTCCGCCCGGTTTCGCGCTTCCGAGAGCGCCTGCCTGGTTTTACCGTGCGAACGGGGAGTCCGCGTAGCGTTCGAGGAGCTCGCTCACGTCGGCGTAGACGGCGACGGCGCCGTCCAGGGCGGCGGTGTCCCACCCGCCCGAACGAACCGCGACGGTGCCGACGCCGGCGCGACGCGCGGCTTCAACGTCGTACGGCGTATCGCCGAGCATGAGCGCTTCGTCCCGAGCGACGCGGGCGCGACCGAGGGCAGCGGCGACGATGTCGGGATCCGGCTTTGACTCTTCGGCGTCGTCGCTCGAGGTTCGTCCGAAAAGGAACTTCGAGCCGCCGCAAATCTCGAGCAGGGCGTCCATGTCGTCCTTCTTTGCCGAGGTAGCCACCACCAGGCGGAAGCCGTCCGAGTGAAGCCGCTCGAGGAGCTCCGCCGCGCGCGGAAAGGCCGCGAGCTTCGGCAAGTACCTCTCGCGAAAAATCGCCGTGCGGCGCGCGTCGATGCGCTTACCCTCCGGTGATTCCGCATCGAGTCCGATCGTCTCGGGCATGAGCTTGTCGCCGCCCTTGCCGATGAGCGGACGCACCCGCTCGAACGGCACGGCGCGCCCGAACTCGGCGAACACGTCCACCCAGGCGCTGGCGTGCGCGTCGTTGCTGTCAACCAGGGTTCCATCGATGTCGAGAAGCACGGCTCGCAGCATGCTGCGTCCTTTCTAGGAACGTCGCGGAAACACGACCGGGAGAAAACTGCGAAATTCGTCGATGGCGCCTTGGTACGATTCGCGGGATTCGTCGTCTTCGTCCGTGTGCTGCCACGCGAAGCTCAGCGCTTCGGGCGTCTTCCAGCCGAACCACTCGTAGTTTTGCTTCTGGGTGCGGAGGACCTGCTCGGTGTTCCAGTTGTGACCGAACAGGACCATGCCGGCTTCGAGCTCTTGCAACTCGGAAATGGGCGGTTCCCCGAGCGTGGTCACGCGGTTTTCGATCCACGTCAGGCGTTCGAAGAGGCGCTGATAGACGCTGTTGGTTTGCCCCCAGCGCATCGACGCGAAAAAGATCACGGAGCTCGAGCGAAAGAGCGCGCGGCTCACCTCGTGAAGCTGGTCGTCCGGGTGGTTCACCGACGCCCAGCAACGCAGGCTTCCCGTAGGATTCTTCACGGGATCCTCGACCTTCGCGTCGGGCACGCCGCAGTTGTTCCCCCTTCCGGCGCTGACGTTGCCTTCGCACGTGTAGATTTTGAGCTTCGCGGCATCGAGGAGCGTCACGCGCTTCTTCGTTTCCTCGAGCCGTTCTTTCACGCGCCCCGCGAGCTCCGTCGACTTCGCGGTGTCCCAGCCGTGCGCCTCGTAGCGATTGCTCGTGGTGATGAGCAAGATGTCGTCTTTCGCCTCAAGGTACCGAAGCAGGCGCTCGGTGGGCTCGGCGAGTTCGCGACGCACGCTTCCACGCTAACCACCCGAATTCGACGTGCAACCGCGAAACGGCGAGCTTACGATTCTGCCGAGCACCACGATGACCAACGAGCGCTCCGTGCCGGACTACGACGATCAGCTGTCGTCATTTCACGACGCCTTCGAGCCGGAGCTCGAGGCGATCGTCGCAGAGCTCCCCCTCACCCCGGGCATGCGCGTGCTCGACCTCGCCTGCGGCGACGGCTTTTACACGCGCCGCATCGCTCGGCGCCTCGGCCCGAGCGGAGCGGTGACCGGCGCCGACGTGAACCTCGGCTACCTCGAACGAGCCCGCGCCGAAGCTCGGAACGAGGCCGAGCTCGCCTCCGTCGATTTCGTCGCCGCATCCTTCGACTCGCTCCCGTTTCCGAACGAAACATTCGACTTCGTGTGGTGCGCGCAGAGCCTTTACAGCCTGCCCGACCCTACCGACGTGGCACGCCACGTCGCGCGGGTCCTCAAACCGGGCGGCACGTTCGCGGTGCTCGAGAATGACACCTTGCACCAAGTGTTCCTACCGTGGCCCATCCATCTCGAGCTCCCGCTCCGCGCCGCCGAGCTCCGCACGCTCCTCGAACAGAGCGACAATACGAGCAAGTACTATGTCGGACGCCGCCTCCCGGCCGTCCTCGCCGCCGCCGGGCTCGACCCCCTTCGCATCACCACGCACGCCTTCGACCGAAAGGCGCCGCTCACCCCCGTCGTCGAGTCTCTCCTCCAGAGCTACCTCGACGAGGTCACCGAGCGCGCGGCGCCTCATCTCGCCCCGGCCCTCTCGGCGGAGCTCCGCGAGCTCGTCGACCCGAGCTCCCCGAAACGTCTCTTGCGGCAGCGGCACCTCAGCATCACGTGGCTCAACGTGCTCGCGCTCGGGCGAAAGCCCGCCGAGGGACCCGAACGCTGACGCACGCTCAGGACAGAAGATACGTCACCGAAGCCGGCTTGATCGCGATCGCGCTGATGTTCGGCTTGTGCGTGGCTTCGACGACGTCGCCGTCGTGATGAAAGCAACGCATCTCGCTGCGCACCGTGAGCCGCCTGGCCGAGTGCGTCGCGAGGCGAGCGGCGGACGCGATGCGCCCGTTCGTCGCGAGCTCGAGCAACGCGGCACGGTCGTCCTCGCCGGCGAGCACGACCTCGAACGTGCCGTCGCTCGGGTTGCTGTCGGGCGAAAGCTGGAGTTGAGGTCCGATGAACGGAATGTTGACCACTTCGACGAGCAGGAAATCGCCCGCAACTCGCTCACCGTCGACGTCGATGTCGTAAAAGTGCGGCTTCGCGCGCTCGATGACGCTCGTGAAAGCGCTTCGGTCGCGCTCGAGCGTGTGCTCGCGCCGTTCGGGCGACGGGAGCGCGTCGGTCTTCTTGATCACTTTGGGGAAGATCCCCCAGCCGACGGCTTCCGAAAAAGCAGACAGCCGGTCACCTTCGTTGATGGTGGCGAGATCGAGCGTGCGGTAGGTACCGGCGGCCCACCCCGCGATGAGCGCGTCGACGTCACCCTGGACGCCCAGGCTCCGCGCCGTGTTGTTCGCGGTTCCGAGCGGAAGGATCGCGAGCGGCAAGTTGCGATCCGCAAGCGCGCAAGCGGCACGACTCACCGTTCCGTCTCCTCCGGCCACGACGACCAAGTCGCACGATCGATCGGCGAGCGAGACGAGCAACGCTTCGACATCGGAGACCGCGTCGACGAGCGCGTGCCCCCCGCGTCGCAATTTTTCCTTCAGGTCGGCCCGGGCATGGTTTTCGCTTCCCGCAGACTTGTTGTGGAGCAATGTGACGCGCATCCGGTGTCTCTGAGTCGTGTCGCCACGGTTCGGGGCGGCAGAGCTCACCGGTATGCAGGAAGCGGACCCGCTGCATGAAAATCCTGATTGTGAACGACGACGGCATCTATAGCCCCGGCATTTTGGGCCTGGCCCAGGTTGCGAAGAGCTTCGGCGACGTGACGATCGTCGCCCCGGACGTCGAGCGCTCGTCGATGGGGCATGCCGTCACGCACAGTCGCCCTTTGTCCTATCGCCGGACCGCCGTCCAAGGCTTCGACGCATTTCGGGTCGACGGCACGCCCGCCGACTGCGTGGCGATCGGCTTCTCGGTCGCGGGCAAGGCGGACGTCGTGCTGTCCGGGATCAATCTTGGCCTGAACATCGGCAACGGCATGTGGCACTCGGGAACCCTCGCCGGCGCCAAGCAGGCGGCGTTGATGGAGAGCCGCGGCATCGCGCTCAGCGCGCCGCTCTCGAGCGAAGAGTGGAACTTCGAGCGACTGGCCCCTCACGTCGCTGCGGCGCTCGGCATCCTACTTCCCGATCCGACGCTCACCCTCGTCAACGTGAACTTTCCGAAAGAGCCGCGCGGTCACCTATGGACCCGCCAATCGGTGCGTCACTACGACGGGAAGGTGGTCCCGAGCAAGGACCCGATGGGACGCACGCACTATTGGTTCACCGTCTTCCCGCTCGAAGAGACCGAGGAAGGCACCGACCGCTGGGCCGTCGATCACGACTTCGTGTCCATGACTCCGCTCAGGCTGGACCTCACGGATCATCGCGCGCTCGAAGCGCAGCTCGAACGAGCCCGCGCGAAGTGATCGTCACGCAACGGAAACGTCGAATGCTGCGCGCACGCGTGTGTCACCGAGAAGCCGTGACACCGGTTCGACGAGCTGTCACACGATCGGTGTGACAGCTCGTTCAACGCGACGTGCGCGTGAAGTTCGGCGTTGCGCTACGCGAATCGAGACGTTGACTTCTCGACGCGTGTGAGTAGGGTGGGCATCAAGTGGCACAGCGAGGGGCAAGCGCCACTGCCAGGAGACCGACAACGATGATTCGAACATATAAGTTGGGGATGATTGCTCTTGCCGTGAGCATGGCTGGATGTGCCCTGGACGCCGAAACCGGCGAATCGCCCGGGGTCCATCCGGACGATTTGAAGCCTTCCGACGGGGCGGAGCTCGAAGCGAGCGATATCGGAACAGCGCAGGCGCGACACACGCAACACTACGTCGACCAGACGAACCTTTGGTCCGAGCCGGGGTACCCGATGGGTACCGACAACCCGAACTGCAAGAACTGGTGGGTTTACGATCGCTATCTATCGCTCGCCCCGAAGGTCGGCACGACGACGTACACCACGTACCAGACCAGTCACAGCTGGGCCAAGGGCGCGACGATCGACATGTGGATGGGGATGATCCCGACGAATCTCGGGTACAACACGTCGTCGCTCATCGATCACAACTCGGTCGTTGCTCGTTCGTCCGGAAAGTGCTCGGGCCGCTACGTGTTCCAGTGGGACAACCACGACGCGTCCGGCTACAGCAACTTCCTCGCCAACACGTATTTCGTCGCTGCGTACATTCCGACGAACCTCATTCCGGCGGCGACGAACACGGCGTGCAACGCGCGCGCCGGTACCGACATCCCCTACGCCTGGGTCGACCTCTACGTGTGCGAGTCGCCGAAGGGGCAGAACATCGGAAGCTTTTCGGCTTGGTGCGGCACCGGCAGCACCAACTGGCGTAAGATCAGCAGCGCGACGGGCTACGGGGCGGGATACTACAACTCGTACTACAAGCGCTGCGACGCGACGGCGGGCGTGTACTACACGACGCCCGCGAACAAGGCGGCCGTCTCGTTCAACATGGTCATCAAGACGGGCGTCGGTCACGGCGTCGCACCCGCCACGATCTCCATCTCGCGGTACAACTGAAGGAACTAACGGTAGTGCTCGCCGCCTTCGTGGCGGCACTGGTCCACCCTTCGGTGGCCCTGGCATTCTGTCGCTCTGCGGCGTGCATTCCCGCGGGCGTCGGCGACGTCTGTTCGCCGATCGAGCCGATGCGTGAGTCTCCGGACTGCATCGTGCCGCTCGCGTGGAATGCGCGCTGCATCGGCTATTCGATGCAGCGCGACGGGTCGAGCGCCGTGAGCGTGGAGCTCGCCGCCGAGCTCGTAAGCCGGGCCTTCGACGCGTGGAGCGGCGCCGATTGCGACGGCGCGCGTCCGAGCATCGCCGTCGAGCGCCAGCGCGACGCTATCTGTGCGGTACCCGAGTACAACCTGAAGGGCGGCAACGCCAACGTCATCATGTTTCGCGACGACGGCTGGCCCTATCCGTTCGCCGACGAAACCCTCGGGCTCGCGACGCTGACGTTCGATCAAGAGACCGGCCAGCTCTTCGACGTCGACATCGAGATCAACACGACGGACTTCACGTTCACGACGGGCGACGACGACGTCGGGTTCGACCTCATGTCGACCATCCAGCACGAAGTCGGGCACTTCTTCGGGGTCGCGCATTCGCAGTTCCACGACTCGGTGATGGTCCCGACGCCGAACGAAGGTTCCACGGCGGGGCGCGTCCTCGCCGAGGACGACATCGCTGCCATTTGCTCGGTGTACCCGCCCGACGGGGCGAGCCAGGAAACGTCGTGCAAACCGGTGCCGCACGATTTCTCCCCGCAATGCGCGAGCGATCGGCGCGGAGCGTCGGACGCCGAAGCGGAGGCCGGCGGCGGGTGTTCGTTCGCGCCGCGAAGGGCAGCTCGCGGGCGGCCCCTCGAGCTCGCGACCGTTCTCGCCGTTCTCGTCGCCCTCGCGCGCCGGCGCAGCTAGGCGACCGCTAGCTCACCGCGTGTCCAAGACCTCACGCACTTTGCGCGCCAGCGACGCCGGCGTCATCGGCTTCTGAACGAAGGCGTCTTCCGACTTGAGCTCGAAATGGTCCGTGGCCGTATCGTCGGCGTAGCCCGACATGAACAGCACCTTGAGCTCCGGGCGCACGAAGCGCAGGCGCGTCACGAGCTCGGCGCCGCTCATTTTCGGCATCACGACGTCCGTGAGCAAGAGATGCACGCGTGCGGGATCGGCTTCGACGAGACCGAGCGCTTCCTCCGGGTTCGACGCTGCGAATACCTCGTAGCCGTGGTGCAGCAGCATCGAAGCGACGACGCGCCGCACGTGCTCGTCGTCTTCCACGACGAGCACCGTCTCGGTACCGCGCAAATCGGGGGCCGAGGGACGGAGCGACGACTTCCGGCGAGGCAGCGTCGTCGCGGGGAAACACAAGGAGAACGTGGTCCCGCGATCGAGCTCGCTCGAAACCGTGACGTGACCCCCGCACTGCCGCACGATACCGAACACGGTGGAAAGACCGAGCCCGGTGCCCTTGTCGCGCGGCTTCGTCGTGAAGAACGGCTCGAACATGTGCGACTGCGTCGCGGGGTCGATGCCCGTGCCCGTGTCGGTGACGGAAAGCACCACGTGCGGGCCGCGCGTGGCGTCGGGGTGCGCGGAGACGTACGCGCCGTCGAGCTCCACGCTGTCCGTTTCGAGCGTGAGCACGCCGCCGCGCGGCATCGCGTCGCGCGCGTTCACGACGAGGTTTACGATCACCTGCTCGATCTGGCCGCGGTCGGCGAGCACGTTCTGTATGCCCACTCCCGGCAAGATGCGCATTTCGATGTGCTCGCCGATGAGCGGAGCCAGCATTCGGGTCATGCCGCGCAGCGTTTCGTTGAGATCGAGGACCTCGAGCTCGAAGACCTGCTGCCTGCTGAAGGCCAGGAGCTGCCGCGTGAGCCCTGCGGCCCGCTGCGCGGCACCGACGATCTCGCGCACCTCGTCGCGCGTGGGATCGGCGGGGGAAAGGCGCTGGAGCGCGAGCTCCCCGTGGCCCAAGACGACGGCGAGGAGGTTGTTGAAATCGTGAGCCACGCCGCCCGCGAGGCGGCCGACGGCTTCCATCTTCTGCGCCTGCCGGAGCTGATCGGAAATTTCGTCGAGCTTTCGCTCGGCCTGTTTGCGCGCGTCGACGTCTTGAACGACCGAGATGAAGTACTTCGGATTTTCCGCGGCGTCACGCACGAGCGACACGGTGAGGTCGACCCAGACGAGCGTCTCGTCTTTTCGCACGTAGCGCTTTTCCATCGTGTAGGTCGAGAGCTCGCCCTCGAGCATGCGGCGAACCAGGTCGAGATCCGGGTCGAGATCCGGCGGGTACGTGATGTCCTGAAACGTGCGCGCGAGAAGCTCTTCGCGCGTGTAGCCGAGCATGTCGAGCAGGCGGCGATTCACCTCGAGCCAGCGCCCGTTCGGAGCGACGTGAGCGATACCGACGGCGGCGTGCTCGAAGGTAGCGCGGAACCGCTCTTCGCTCGCGCGAAGAGCGCGCTCGGCGGCCGTCTTCGCCGTCTCGTCGCGAAGAACGACGACCGCGCCCCGCACGTCTCCACGCGAGTCGCGAATCGCGGAAGCAGTGACCTCGATGACGCGCAGTCGCCCGTCGCGTGTCACGAGCAATCCGCGAATTTCCCGCTCGATCACCGTGCCGTCGCGGAGCATGGGTTCGACCGGATCGTGGATCCCCTCACGCCGGGGCTCCGCGACGATCCGGAAGATCTCGGAAAACTGACAGCCTTCGCCCTCGATGGTGCTCCAGCCGCAGAGCCGCTCGGCGACGCGGTTCATGCGTACGATGCGACCGCGCGAGTCGGTCGCGACGACGGCGTCGCTCATGCCGTCGAGGATCGCCGCTAGCTCTTCTTCGCGCCTTCTGAGCGCTTCGGTGGTTGCCGCGAGCTCGTCGCGCTCGCGGAGCCGCTCGAGCTCGGCCGTCACGTCCTTGAAACAAAGCGCGACGTGCTCGACCTTGCCGGCGGACCCGTGGATGGGGAAGAGCGTGACTTCGATGCCTACGCGCCGCCCTTCCCGTACGTCGAGCCGCCGGACCTCGCGCGGGTCGTACCAATGAGCAGGAACGTGCATGACCTCGCCCGCGAACGCCCGCCGCACGAACTCGGAGAGCCCTTGGCGTGCGAGCACCTCGTCCTCGAAAATGCTGTACTCGGGCGTCGGCTCCGCGCCGAAGAGCTCGCGAGCAGCACGGTTCACGAAGAGGCAGCGACCGTCGGCCCCGTACACCTGAAACGCGATCGGCGATTCGCGAAACAGCCCTTCGAGCACCACACGAGAGGTCTCCGCCGTCGAGTTCGTTCCCAGCCCGCCCATGGTTTCGTTGCGGTCGAAAATGCCGCGAAGTGCCTCTCAAGAAGTAGCGGTGCCGCCCTCGGGTCGCAACCGTTTCCCGGCCGTCTGACGAACTTGCGGGCCCCTTGCGCATTTCGGGCATGCGGTGGGGGCTTCGGGGTCTTGCGCGAGGACCCTCGACCGAGACTCTGGTCTTACCCGGCCGCGACGCGTCGGGGTGACGGCACGCGCGGCGGTCAGCGAGAGCATGGCCGGGGCCGGCGCTGCGAGCGTGATGATGCACACTGCTACGCTCGCGTTACGTCGGTTCGCGCTAGGTTGTGCCGGGGGTGGAAGCCAGCGCACCGTGACCTCGTCGAATCTCGCACGCCTACCGATCATCCCGTCTCTGTCCTGGGACGACTGCCGCTTACTCGTCGACAGCGTGCTCGACTACGCCATTTTCATGTTGGACGCGGAAGGGCGCGTCGCCACCTGGAACCCGGGCGCGGAGAGGATCAAAGGCTACCGCCCGCACGAGATCATCGGCGAACATTTTTCGAGGTTCTATCCGCCGGAGGACGTCGCGAGCGGCAAGCCCGCGCGCGCGCTCGAGGCCGCCGAGCGTGACGGCCGTGTCGAGGACGAGGGCTTTCGGGTACGCAAGGACGGCTCGCGCTTCTGGGCGAGCGTCGTCATCACCGCGCTCCGGGACGCGAGCGGGAACCTTCGCGGCTACGGGAAGGTCACGCGCGACCTCACGTCGAGAAAGGCCGCGGAACAGGAGCTCTGGCGCGCCGAGCAACGCTTTCACCTGCTCGTGGACGCCGTCATCGACTACGCGATCTTCATGCTCGATGATCGCGGCTGCGTCTCGACGTGGAACGCCGGTGCGCGTCGCGTCAAAGGATACGCCCCAGAAGACGTCATCGGCCGGCACTTTTCGCTGTTCCACACTCCCGAGGATCGCGCGGCGGGAAAGCCGGAGCGAATTCTCGAAACCGTGCGCCACGAAGGCCGTTTCGAGGAAGAGGCGTTTCGCGTCCGAAAGGACGGAACACGCTTTTGGGCGAACGTCGTCATCACCGCACTTCGCGACGAAACGGGAAACATCGTCGGCTTTGCCAAGGTCACCCGCGATCTCACGGCTCGCCGGGAAGCCGAAGAGCAACGGCGCACCCTGCTTCGAGAGAAGACGGCGCGCGAGGTCGCAGAAGAAGGCGAACGCCGGCTCAGGGAAAGCGACGCACGCTATCGCGCCCTCAGCCGTCGCTTGGAGATCGTTCTCGAGGGGGTCGCGGACGGCATCACCGTGCAGGATCGCTCGGGCCGCTTGGTGTTCGCGAACACCGCCGCGGCCAAGATGTGCGGCTTCGCGACGGCCGAGGAGCTCATGGGCACGCCCCCCGCCGAGATCGTCGGTCGATTCACGATGCTCGGCGCGGACGGCAAGCCGTTTCCGCCCGACGAGCTTCCCGGGCGCCGCGTGCTCGCCGGTCAGCCGCCGTCGAGCGCCGTCATCCACGTTCGCGAACACGCGTCGGGCCGGGAGTGGTGGGTGCTCCTGCGCGCGAACGCCGTGCTCGATGCCGAAGGGCAGCCCGAGCTCGCGGTCAACATCTGGCACGACGTCAGCGCCGAACGCGCGCAGGAAGAAGCGTCCCGCTACCTGACGCAGGCCACGGCCGCGCTCGGAAGCTCCTTTTCACACGAGGAAATGCTCTCGACGATGGCCGCCGCGCTGGTGCCGGGCCTCGGCGAGTGGTGCGTCATCTATTTGCTCGAGGACGACGAGCTCCGTGAGGTCGCGATATCTCACGCCGAGCCGGCGAAAGCTCGTGCCGTCGACGACTACCGCGGCCACTTCCCGCCCGCTCGCCGAGATGCGGGCGCCCTGTGGACCGTGATTCGCACCGGAGAGCCGCTGATCCTCAACGACATCGAACCAAAGGCGCCTCAGCAGCCGGCGAACGCTTCCGGAGCGCTGCTCGAGCTCGGCGCGCTCGGAATAAAATCGGCGCTGCTCGTCCCCATCCGCGTTCGCGATCGCATGCTCGGTGTGATCACGTTGGTGTCGGCCGAGGCGAAGCGTCACTACGACACGAACGACGCCGCGCTCGCGGAAGAGCTCGGCCGGCGCGCGGGCGTCGCGCTCGAAAATGCCGAGCTTTACCGCGCCGCTCGCGCGGCCGCGAACAGCGCCGAACGGGCCGCCAAGCTCGCCGAACAGGCGAGCCGGGCCAAGGACGAGTTCTTGGCCGTCGTGAGCCACGAGCTCCGCACACCCCTCAACGCCATCATGGGCTGGTCGAAGCTGCTCACGGCGCGCGAGTACGACGAGGCGAAGCGCCGGTCGGCGCTCGAAACGATCGAACGCAACGCCGTGGCGATGGCGCAGCTCATCGAAGATCTGCTCGACATGTCGCGCGTGATCAGCGGCAAGATGCGGCTCGAGGTGTCCCAGGTCGACCTCGCGCAGGTGGTCGAGGCTGCGCTCGACAGTATCCGGCCCGCGGCTGCGGCGAGAGACATCGACCTCTGCCCCGTGTTCGAGGTGCCGTCGCCGCGCGTCATGGGCGACGCCACGCGACTCCAGCAGATCGCGTGGAATTTGCTCAGCAACGCCGTGAAGTTCAGCTCGAAGGGCGGTCGCGTCGACGTCGTCGTGCGGCGTGCCGGCTCCCGCGCCGAAATCGTCGTCCATGACCGCGGCAAGGGCATCAGCCCCGATTTCTTGCCTGCGGTTTTCGAGCCTTTCCGTCAGGAGGACGCGAGTCCTGCCCGTTCGCGAGGCGGCCTCGGGCTCGGGCTCGCCATCACGAGGCAGCTCGTGGAGCTCCACGGCGGCCGCATCGTCGCCGAAAGCGAGGGCGAGGGCTGCGGCTCCACGTTCACGGTTCGTATCCCGCTCGCGTCCGTGGCCCAGCCCGACATTCGCTCGCACGCGGCGGCCACGCGCCAATTCGATGCAGACCTACGGTTCGAGCGCCCCGAGCACCTGCGCGATCTGCGGATCCTCGTGGTCGACGACGAGGAGGACTCACGAAGGCTCGTTGCCGCGATTCTCGCGGAGTGCGGTTGCGAGGTCACGACGGCCGGAAGCGTGCCGGAAGCGCTGAACGAGATCGAGTCGGCGGTTCCGGATCTCTTGGTCTCGGACATCGGCATGCCGGGCGAGGACGGCTACGATCTCATTCGTAAGGTTCGCGCGCTCCCGCGCGCTCG
>DASUTR010000878.1:0-9810 GCA_036374535.1 Polyangiaceae bacterium | reverse complement strand
TCACCGAAGCGGACGGCGCTGGCGCGGGACCGTCGGATTTTCGCGGACAGCCGAGCACGCCCGCCGAGGCGACGACGAGCATGCCGGCGCGGCACGCGGTCGTGGCCCGGGCGAGTCCGCGAATCATTCCTTGCTCGACAGCGCCGCGCTCGTCACGACATCGAGCGACGTCCCCGGCAACACGCCGAGAACGAGAACGAGGATCGCCGCGATGACGAGCGCCGCGCCGACGTAGCCCGATTGCATCGGCTTCGCGACGGGAGCGCCCGGCTCGGGCTCGCGCATGTACATGAACACGAGTACCCGCAGGTAGTAGTAGGCGCCGATGACGCTGTTCACGAGGCCGAGCACGGTGATCCAATAAAGACCGCCGTCGACCGCCGCCTTGAACACGAAGAGCTTGCCGAAGAACCCGGCCGTCGGCGGAGCCCCCGCCAGCGACAGAAGAAACAACGAGAAAGCGAGCGCGGCCGCGGGATGTCGCTTTCCGATGCCCGCGAGGTCCGCGTACGACGACGCTTCGGCCCCGCGGCTGCCGCACAGAATGAGCGCGCCGAACGCCCCCGCCGTCGAAACCGTATACGCGAGGAGATAGTAGAGGACGCTCGCGCTCGCCTCGGGCCTGCCGGCGACCGCTACGACGCCGACGAGCGCGTAGCCCGCGTGGGCGATCGACGAATAGGCGAGCATGCGCTTCACGGACTGCTGGCGACCCGCGACCAGGTTCGCGTACACCATGGAAAGCAGAGCGACGATCCAGAGCGGCGTCTGCCAGCCGTGGCCCCAAGACGAGAGCTTCGGGTCGCCGAAGGCGGCGATGAGGACGCGCAGGAGAACGGCGAACGCCGCGCTCTTCACGGCTACGGCCATGTAAGCCGTGGCGGGAGTGGGCGCGCCCTCGTAGGCGTCCGGCGTCCACATGTGGAACGGCACCGCGCTCACCTTGAAGGCGAGGCCCACGAGCACGAGCGCAACGCCGATGAGCGCCAGCGGACCCTGGGTGCCGCCCTGCACGTTGCGCAGGTTGGCGAGCGAGCTGCCGATTCCGGCGAGGTCCGTGTGACCGGTGGCGCCGTAGAGCAGCGCGCCGCCGAAGAGCATCAACGCGGCGGCGAAGCTTCCCAAGAGGAAGTACTTGAGCGCCGCCTCGGTCGCGCGCGTGCTGCCGCGGCGGAGGCCGATCATGCAATAAACGCCGAGCGACATCGTCTCGAGCGCCACGAAGAGCGTCAAAAGGTCGGCCGCGGCGGCGAGCGCCATCGCCCCGACCGTCGAGAACAAGAGCAACGGAAAGAATTCGGAGCGATCGATGCCGTGCTCGGGCAGGTACGCGCCGGCGAGCAGCGACGCGAGTGCGCCGCCCAGGCAGAGCGTGAAGCAGAAGAACAGCGTGAACCGATCCATCGCGAGGTACGGCATGAGCTCGCTCACGCCTTCGAGCCGTTCCGGCCCGACCCACCAGAGCCCGAGACTCGTGAAAGCCCCGGCAAACAGCGTCACGGCGCTGCCGAGCGCGAGCTCGGCCGAACGACCCGAGCCCGCGTCGGTGACGGCGCCGGCACCCGCAGCTTCGGCGGCGAGCGGCCGTCCGAACGCTTCGGCGAGCATCAAGAGCAGGGCGCCGACGGCGACGACGAGGAGCGGCGCGCAAGCAAGGAGCGCGTTCATTGCTGCACCTGGCCCTGGTTCAGCGCCTGGACCTTGGGAGCTTCCCCGTCGGCGCCACCCGGCTTCTCCGGGTAGCCGATCTCGAGGGGACCACCGCGGCGCGGCGTGAGCACCGGATCGGTCGCGTCCTGACCCAGCGCGAAGAGCGCCGAGCGCCCGTCGTTGAAGCGATCGACGACCGCCTGAGCGCTTTCCGTCATGCGCGAGAGGAAGATGTTCGGGAAGAAGCCGATCACGAACACGAGCGCGATGAGCGGAGCGAGGGCGAGCGTCTCACGCGTGTTCAGGTCGTTGAGCCCGCGGTTCTTCGGGTTCGTCACGGGGCCGAAGAACATCTTTTGCGTGACACCGAGCATGTAGACGGCGGCGAGCACGACACCGAACGAAGCGATGACGGCCATCCCCATGCCCTGTTCCTTGAAGGGCGCGAGATTGGGCGTCGTGAACGTGGCCATGAGAATCATGAACTCACCGACGAACCCGTTCGTCCCGGGCACACCGATGCTCGACATCGTGACGATCACGAACATCGCGGCGTAGACGGGCATGATCTTCGCGAGGCCGCCGAACTCGCGCACGAGGCGCGTGTGGCGCCGGTCGTAGATGACGCCGACCAAGAGGAACAGCGCGCCGGTCGAGATGCCGTGGTTCAGCATCTGCAGCACCGAGCCCTGGACGCCGCTCACGTTCGCGCAGAAAAGCCCGAGCATGACGAAGCCCATGTGGGCTACCGACGAGTACGCGACGAGCCGCTTCACGTCGTCCTGCTTCCAGGCGATGAGCGCGCCCACGATGATGCCGGCGATGATGGCGAAGCCCGCGAGCGTCGCGCCGCTCTTCCAGGCCACGCCGCCGATCATGCCCATGCAGAAGCGGATGTAGCCGTAGGTTCCGAGCTTGAGGAGCACGGCGGCCAGAATGATCGAGCCGCCGGTCGGCGCCTGCACGTGCGCGTCGGGAAGCCAGGTGTGGAGCGGCCACATCGGCACCTTGATGGCGAACGCGAAGAAGAAGCCCAGGAAAACGAGCCACCCCCACGTACCCGGGACGACGACGTTCCGGAGCGCGAGGTAGTCGAAGGTGACGTAGCCCGCGAGCCGCTGGTGGGTGACGACGAGGTAGAGGATCGCCGCCAGCATCAGCATGCTGCCCGTCATCGTGTAGAGGAAGAACTTGTAGGCGGCCTTGATTTTCTCGACGCCGCCCCAGATGCCGATCATGAGGATCATCGGCACGAGCAGCAGCTCCCAGAACACGAAGAAGAGGAACAGGTCGAGCGCGACGAAAGCGCCGAGCATCGCGCCCTGCAGGAGCAAGAACGCGAAACACAGGTCCTTGATGCGCGTCTGAATCGACCCGAACGACACGTACGCGGCGATCGGCGTCGTGAACGTCGTCAAGAGCACGAGCCAGAGGCTGATGCCGTCGATGGCGACGTGGTAGCGGATACCGAGCGACGGGATCCACTCTACGATGCTCTGGAAGTGCCACCCCCGCGTCATCGGCACCGACAAGAGACCGAGCGAGACGAGGAAATCGAGCGCCAGGATCGCGTAGGTGAAGCGCCGGAGGAGCACCGGCGATTGACGCGGCAGGAACAAGATCGCGGCGGCGCCGAACAGCGGCAAAAACACGACGAGACCGAGCAGGTGTTCCCACTCGGGCCCCTTCGTATTGGGCGCGGCGGCGTCGGGCCAGAGGCTCTTCACGAAGAGCAGGGTCAAAACGGCCACGATGCCGAGGCCGGCGCGCTCGGCTTTGCCGTGCCGGCGCGGCAAGAGCGCGGCGACGGCGAAGGCGAGCGCGAACGGCGCGATGTCGAAGAAGGCTCGGGCGGTGGCGTTCATGGCTGCACCTGGGCGGGCGGCTTTGCGTGGCCGTGGCCGGCGTGCGGGTCCACGGGAACACCGCTCGGCGCTCCCGCCGGGGGACGGCGGGGGCGAACCTTGGAGGCGTCGATCACCATCTGCTCTTCGTTCGTTGCGCCGCTCTTGTCGATCTTCGGGCGCTCGACGGTGATGAGCCGCGTCGCCGTGCTGCCGAACGCGTTCTGCACCTCGAGCACCACCTTACGCGTCTCGGCGGGCTTGAGCTCGAACGACAGCTCGGTTTTGCCGCCGAACTTGTCGCTCTCGAACTTGCCGTCGCCGTTCTCGTCCCAGCGGTAGGAGTAGCCGAGGCCCGGAGCCGCCGTGATGCTGTAGGCGCCCGTGGCGGAATTCGGAATCACCTTGGCCTCCGCGCGAGGCACGAGGAAGTAGAGACCGAACGCGCCGAGCCCGACGACCATTGCGAGCGCGTACACCTGCACGCGACCCGCCTGGAGGTAACGGAGAACGGTGCCCGTCACCGCGACCAGGAAGGCGCTCACCCGCGCGAGGATGCCGTCGACGATCCACTTGTCGAACCAGGTCGCGGCCACGGCGAGCGTATCGACCGCGCCCACGAACGTCTCTTCGTAGAACTCGTCGACGCGCCACTTGTCGCGGACGAGGGCGTGGAACCCCGGGAAGCTCGCGACGAACTGGCGAGCCGGTTCGCCCTGCTTCGCGACGTAGACCCACCACGCGCCGCCGACACCCGCCGTGGTCGCCGCGATGGCGACGCCGAAGTACGGGGCGAGCGAGTGTTCCTCCGCCTTGACGAGCGTCGAGGCGGTCTGGAACACGGGAGCGAGCCACTCGTCGAAGCCGTGGGTCATCGGGTGCGCGTTCAAGAAGCCGGCGACGAGCGAGAGCGCGCCGAGAATCATGAGCGGGACCGTCATCTGTGGCGCCGATTCGTGAGGGACCGGCCCTTCGAGCGGCTTTCCGTCGTCGTGGTGGTGATCGTGGTCGTGCCCGTGACCCGGATCCTTCCACTTCTTGACGATCTTCCAGCCCTTGAAGTCGCCCCAGAAGATGCCGAGCAAGAGGCGCGTCATATAGAAGGCCGTCATCACCGCGCCGGCGACGCCCATCGCGTAGAGCACGTTGCCGGCCCACGAGGGCCAGGCCATGAGCTCCACCGCCGACATGTTCTTGCCGGGGATCGTCTGATGGGCCGGATCGAGCGCGATCGTCGTCGAATGGGCGGCGACCAGAATCGCGTCCTTGGAGAAGAAGCCGCTCGTTCCCGGGATGCCGACGATGGCCGCCCACGCGGCGAGGAACGTGACGAACGTGTGCGGCAGGTACGGTCTGAGACCGCCCATGTTGCGCATGTCCTGTGACTTTACCGTGTCGTGGATACGCGCGTGCATCGCGTGGATGACGGACCCGGCGCCGAGGAAGAGGCAGGCCTTGAAGAAGGCGTGCGTGATCACGTGGAAGAAGCCCGCCGTGAATGCCCCGACGCCGACGCCGAGGAACATGTAGCCGAGCTGACTCACCGTCGAATAGGCGAGCACCTTCTTGATGTCGTTCTGCGCGAACGCGATCGTCGCAGCGAGAAGCGCCGTCGCACCGCCGACGAGCGCGATCGTGAGCATCGCCGCCGGGCTCAACACGAAGACCATGCTCAGGCGGCACACGAGGTAAATCCCCGCGGTGACCATGGTGGCGGCGTGGATGAGCGCGCTCACCGGCGTTGGACCCGCCATGGCGTCCGGCAGCCAGACGTAGAGCGGGATCTGCGCGCTCTTGCCGGCGCAGCCGAGGAACAACGCAAGCCCGACGAGCGTCGCGGCGCTCACCTGGAACGGCAGCGCCTCGCCGATGACGGGCAGCGACTTCAGGCTCACACCGCCGACGTGATCGGGGAAGAGCGAGATGGCACGGTAGAGGTTGTCCCGCCCGCCCTCGATGCCCTGCCAGTCGAGGGCACCCGTGTAATAGAGGAGCAAGCCCATCCCGACGATGAGGCCGAAGTCGCCGACGCGATTCGCGATGAACGCCTTCTTACCCGCGGCAGCGTTCGCCTCGTCCTCGAACCAGAAGCCGATGAGCAGGTAACTGCAGAGACCGACGCCTTCCCACCCGACGAACAGCACCGGCAGGCTGTCGCCCAGGATGAGAACCAGCATCGAGAAGATGAACAGGTTCAGGTAGGCGAAGAAGCGGTGATAGCCGGGGTCCTCCTCCATGTACTTCGAGGAGTACAGGTGGATGAGGAAGCCGACGCCCGTGACGACGAGCGCCATCGTCCCCGAAAGCGCGTCGAGAGAAAGGCCGACCGAAATCCGGGTCTCGCCGCCGGCGGCGCCGGGCAACGACAGGCTGACCCAGTCCCACCCCTTCCAGGCCAGGCGGCCCGCTTGTGTGGCGTCGCCGGGCTGGAGCTCGCGGAGCATGAAGAAGGCGGCGACGCTCATCACGAACGAGCCGGCGATGGCGGTGAGGCCCATCAGCGTCACGGCTTCGCGCCCGAGGCGCTTGCCGAAGATGCCGTTCACGAACGCGCCGATGAGCGGCAGGAGGACGATGAACGCGAGGAGCGTCGAATCGTCTTTCGGAAACAGCGCGAACAAAGACTCCATTACTCGCGGAACCTCAGTGTTTGAGCTCGTCGGCCTCGTCGGAGAGGACGGTGGACTTCAGGCGATAGAACGCGAGCACGATCGCGAGTCCGACCGACGCCTCGGCCGCGGCGACGGCAATGATGAAGAAGGCGAACACCTGACCGGTCATCGCCGCTCCGTGCGCCCGGTTGAAGGCGACGAGGACGAGGTTCACGGAGTTCAACATCAGCTCGATGCTCATCAGCTGCACGAGCGCGTTGCGCCGCACGAGAAAGCCGACCGAGCCGATGACGAACAGAATGAAACCGACCGCGAGGTAGTGCCCGATGTCGGAGCCCAGCGGCGGAAGCATCACGCGTGCTCCTTGGTGAGCGGGCGCTTCGCGTCGCGCGCGATGAGCGGGCCGTGGAACATCCGGAGCGGGCTTTCGGCGGTCTTCTTCGGCTTCGGGCGGTGCTTGCTACGGGCGACGGCGATGGCGCCGACGACCGCCACGATGAGCAGGGCCGTCGCGAGCTCGAACGGAACGATGGCCCGCGTGAAGAGCTCGCGACCGACCATCTCGACGGTCCCGTACTCGGGCGGGGCGGGTCGCAGGCGCGTCGGAACCGGCTTCATGCCGAGGTACGCGGCGCCCGCCGCCGCGGCGACGGCGATCATGAAGACGCCGCCGAAGATACGCGACGCGCGCGCCTTGGGCGTGCCGGGCGTCGCTGCGCGCGCGTCCGGACCGAGCAGCATGATCACGAACACGAACAGGACGACGACCGCGCCCGCGTAGACGATGAGCTGGATCGCGGCCATGAACTCGGCGCTCAGCTGCACGAACAGACCCGCGATGCCGAAGATCGTGAAGAGCAGTCCGACGGCGCTGCGGATCGGGTTGCGCGAACCCACGGTCACGATGGCGCCCGCGATCGAAAGCGCGGACATGATGGCGAAGAAGACGACGCCCGCGGTCATACCGTGAGCCTCCGCGTCTGTGATTTACCGCCGTTTTGCACGTAGTCCTCGAAGTGTGCGCGGTAGCGCCGCACGAAGGCGAGCGCCGGCTGAGCCGCGCCGTCGCCGAACGCGCAGATGGTGTTACCCGTGATGTCGCTCGCGATCTCGTGGATGCGATCGAGCTCTTCCATCGTTCCCTTGCCCGCGACGATCTTGTCGAGGATGCGCTCGATCCAGCCGCAGCCTTCGCGGCACGGCGTGCACTGCCCGCACGACTCGTGCCGGTAGAAGCGCATGAGGTTGTGCAGCGCGAGCACCGGATCGGTGGCGTCCGAGAGGACGATGGCGCAGCACGTCCCGAGCATGCTGCCGACGCTGCGGAACGTATCGACGCCGAGCGGTAGGTCGAGAATGGATTTCCCGTTGTACGGCGCGAAGCGCGGATCGTTCGGGACGTTGACGATTTCGTCGGGCAGGTGCACCGGGCACGACGACCCGCCCGGGATGACGCCGATGATGGCGCGGTCGCCGAGCACGCCGCCCCCGAGATCGTAGATGAGCTCGCGCAACGTGAGACCCACGGCCGCCTCGTAGAGGCCCGGCTTTTTCACGTGACCGCTCACGCCGAAGATACGCGCCCCGCCGTCGTTGAACGCGTGCAGGGCCGAGAGCTTCGAGAACTCGTCGCCCCCCATGTCGAAGACCGTGGGCATGATGGCCATCGTCTCGACGTTGTTCACGGTGCTCGGGCAGCCGAACGCGCCGTACTGCGCCGGGAACGGCGGCTTGAGCCGGGGCTCTCCGCGGCGTCCCTCGAGCGAGTTCAGGAGCGAGGTCTCCTCGCCGCAGATGTACGCGCCGGCGCCCGTGTGGACGTAGACCTCGACTTCCCAATCTTTGCCGAACGGCGTCTTGCCGAGGTAGCCGCGCGTCCTCGCCTCGGCGATCGCTTCCTCGAGGCGAGCCTTGGCTAGGTGGAGCTCGTCGCGCACGTAGATGTAGCAAGCGTGCGCGCCGATGCCGTACGAGCCGATGATGCAACCCTCCACGAGCGCGTGGGGGTTCAGCTCCATGATCGCGCGATCCTTGAAAGTCCCCGGCTCGCCTTCGTCGGCGTTGATGACGAGGTAGCAGGGTTTGTTCGACTGCTTCGGCATGAAGCTCCACTTCGTGCCGGCGTCGAAACCCGCGCCGCCGCGCCCGCGGACGTGCGCCTTCTTGGCTTCCTCGACGACCTGCTCGCGCGTCATCGAGAGCGCCTTCTTCACTCCGCTGTATCCACCAGCCGCCTCGTACGCGGCAAGCTTGTGAGAGTCGGCCTTGCCGAACGAGTGCGAGAGATAGCTCGTGAGCTTCAACATGACGAAAAACGGCTAGCGCAGTAGCCCGTCGAGGATCTTGTCCACTTTCTCGACGGTGAGGTTCTCGTGATAGGTCTTGTCGACCTGCATCATCGGCGCGGTCCCGCACGAAGCGAGACACTCCGCAGTGCGTAGCGTCACCTTGCCGTCCTTGCTGGTCTCGCCGGCGTGACAACCGAGCCGCTTCTCGCAGTGCGCGAGGATGGCGTCACTGCCGCGCATCGCGCACGAGAGCGTGCGGCAAACCCAGAGCTGGTGCTTGCCGGGCGGCTCTTGATTGAAGAGCGTGTAGAACGTGACGACGCCCTTCACGTGTGCCGGGGAGAGCTCGAGCTTCGTGGCGACGAACTCGATCACCTCGTCGGAAATCCAGTTCTTGTTCGCCTCCTGGCAGAGATGGAGGACGGGAATGCAGGCCGCCATTTTGTTCGGGTACTTCCCGACAATTTGGTCGAGTCTGCGGCTGTCTTCGGCGGTGAGCGAAAAGGCCATGCAAGCCGGGGGATTTCGGGCGAGGCGCACCGTAGTGAGCGAGAAACCTGGGTGTCAAGCTCGCCCCACCACGAACGGCGCCAGGAAGCGCTCGCGGGGCCCGTTCGGGCGCGAAACGAAACGGACAAATGAGCGCGCCGCCCGAGGTCCCCACAAAAGAGCGCGCTTGTGGATCGCGCGCGAGCGCTCTAGGGTAGCACCCCGCTCATCAGCGAACCCCCAAGCGAGGTGCGGCTTGTTTTGCCCTAACTGTGGCACTGAGAACGACGACTCGGCGACGACCTGCAAGAAGTGCGGGTTCAATTTGAAAGGCGCGGCGGCCCCGAAGTTCAAGGGCACGATGCTCATGATGAACGCGCAGGCGCCTGCGCCGCGCCCTGGAGGCGCCCCGCCCGCGGGAGCTCCGCAACCGGGCGGCGTTCCCGGTGCCGCTCCGGCGCCGGGTCAACTGGGTCAACCGGGTGGTCCCCCGGGCGCCGGCATGCCGACGGGACGCGCTGCGCTCAAGGGCACGATGCTCGGCGTTGCGCCGCCCTCGCTCGGCGGTCCAACGCCGCCGCCTCCAGCTGCTGCCCCCATTCCGCCCCCGGCAGGCTTCGGCGCTCCCCCGCCTGCCGCGCCGCCAGGCCAACCCGGTGGGTTCGGCGGCGGCGCCGTCAATCCGCTCGGCGGCACGATGGTCGCGGACCCCGCGGGCGGTTTCAATCCGTACGGCCAGCCCGGAGGTGCCTACGGGGCTCCTCCCGGCGGCGGGTTCGGCGCTCCTCCAGGCGGCGCTCCCCCTCCTCAGGGACAGGGCCAGCCCCCCGGATTCGGCGCTCCTCCCGGGAACTTCGGCGCCCCGCCCCCCGCGGCGCCCGGCGGATTCGGTCCCCCTCCCGGTGGGTTCGGTCCCCCTCGCGGTGC
>DASUTR010000877.1:0-10062 GCA_036374535.1 Polyangiaceae bacterium | reverse complement strand
CCGATCCGAACTGGTCGAAAATGTGCGTCAACGCCGTGTGCGACGTGCCGGGCGCCTACTCCTGCGAAGGCCAGGAGCTCCGTCGCTGCCGCCAAGATCTCACGGCCTGGGAAGTGCTCGACACGTGCGCGAGCGCCGAGCTCTGCCAGCGCGGCGTCGAAAACGCGACGGTGTCTCACGGCCTCGTCGACATGTGCCCGGTGGGCTGCCTCAGCGCGGGAATGTTCGTGTGCGAAGAGCAAGCACTCCTCCGCTGCCGCGACGATCTCACCACGTACGACGTCGTCATGACGTGCGGCGACGGGACCGATTGCAACCCGACGCAGGGCGCGTGCGGCGCGCCGTGCATCGAAGGCGAGTACCAGTGCAACGGCGCCGAGCTTCGCCGCTGCCTCGCGGATCACACCTGGGAAGAGGTGAAGGTCTGCGCGTCGCCCGTGCTCTGCTACACGACGTTCGAAGGCGACATGGCGACGGGGGGCGATTGCACGCCGCCCGCCTGCGAACCCGCGGGCGGTTTCGTGTGCGAAGGAGCCGTGCTGGCGGAATGCCGGCAAGATCTCTCCGGCTGGGGGACGTCGGATACGTGCCACTCGGCCGCGCTCTGCAGCGCGCTCGACAAACGCTGCAACGAGCCGGTCTGTCAGGCGGGCGAGTACCGCTGCTTCGACACGCCGGACGGCTCGGCCGAGCTCCGCCGCTGCAACGAAGGCCTGACCGGCTGGGACATGGTCGAGCTCTGCGGCGCGGGCAGATTCTGCTCGAACGATCCCCTCGATCCCGGCTGCAAGCTCGAGTGCCCGAGCACGACCCGGTGCAACGGCTCCGAGCTCGAGCGCTGCACCCCGAACGGTTGGGTCCACCAGGCGACCTGCGCGACGAACGAGCTTTGCTCGTGCACGCTGAACGACACCTGCACGCTCGGGCGCTTCACCGACGGCTGCGGGACGCCCGTCTGCGGCGGCACCCAGGCCGGCTACCAGTGCACGGGCGCCACGCTGCAGCGTTGTGAGGAGGGGCGAAATGGCTGGGAAGACGTCCAGGCCTGCGGCTCGGCGGCCCTCTGCTATCCGGGTGCCGCGCCGACCTTCGCGAACGGCTATTGCGCGACCTGCCCGACGGCGGGAGAGGTGCGCTGCGCGACGGCCGGCACCGGCACGCGCCTCGAGACGTGCTCGGCGGATCGCAAGACGTGGAACGTGACGCAGACGTGCGGAGCTTCCGGCTGCGTCGATGCGGCCGCGGCGGATTACTGCGCCATCTGCAATCTGGGCCAGGTGCAATGCAGCGCGGCGAAACTCCAGCGCTGCGGCACGGACCGGCGGAGCTGGCTCGAGACGACGTGCATGAGCGCGGCGCTCTGTGACGCCGCGAACAACCAGTGCGACATCTGCGTGCCGAACTCGAACCGGTGCGACGCCCGCGTGCTTCACCACTGTTCGAGCGACGGGCAGCAAGATCAGACGCAAACCTGCGCGAATCTTTGCGACGCGACGAACGGCGAGTGCGACGCCTGCATGCCCGCGACGTCGCGCTGCTCGAACAACGTGCTGTTGACGTGCAGCGCGAACGGCCAGACCGAAGCGTCGACGACGTGCGTGACGGCGGCGCTCTGCAACGCCGCCGCCCAGCGCTGCGACGCGCCTGCGTGCGCCGTGGGCCAAACGCGCTGCGTCGGCGGCCAGCCGCAGGTCTGCAATTCGAACCGCACCGGTTGGGACAACGCGGGCACGGCGTGCGCCACGGCGGCGCTCTGCGTCGCGGGGACCGGTACGTGCATGGCGCCCACCTGCGCGGTCGGGCAGACGCGCTGCAACGGCGCGCAGCCGCAGGTCTGCAACGCGAACCGCAACGGTTGGGACAACCAGGGCATGGCGTGCGCGTCCGCGCCGCTCTGCGTCGCGGCGACCGGTGCGTGCACCGCTCCCACCTGCGCCACGGGAGAGATTCGCTGCAACGGCGCGCAGCCTCAAGTCTGCAACGCCACCCGCAACGGCTGGGACAACATGGGGACGCTCTGCGCGAGCTCGGCCCTGTGCAACGCCATGACGGGCACCTGCACCGCGCCGACCTGCAGCGCGAACCAAACCCGCTGTGTCGGCAGCCAGCCGCAGGTGTGTCGCGGCGATCTCACCGGTTACCAGAACGCCGGAATGGCGTGTGAGACGGCGGCCCTGTGCGACGCCGCAACGGGTTCGTGCCGCCCGGCCGTTTGCGCCGTCGGCGAGAAGCGCTGCAACGGAGCCCAACCCCAAATCTGCAACGCCGATCGCACCGGCTTCCAAAACGACGGCATGGCGTGCGCCACGACCGCGCTCTGCAACACGACGACGGGCACCTGCACGGCGCCGACGTGTGAGCCGGAACAAACACGCTGCAACGGCGCGCAACCGCAGGTGTGCAACGCCAATCAGAACGGCTGGACGAATCAAGGCAGCGCGTGCGCGTCGGCGGCGCTCTGCAACGCGGGCACCGGCACGTGCAACGCAGCAACCTGCATGGCCGGCGATACGCGCTGCAACGGCGCGCAGCCCCAGGTCTGCAACGACGACCGCGACGGTTGGGACAACATGGGGAGCGCGTGCGTAACGGCCGCCCTGTGCATGGCCGCGACAGGTACGTGCGCGGCGCCGACGTGCGCGGCTAACGAGCGACGCTGCATGGGCGCCCAGCCGCAGGTATGCAACGCGAATCGAAACGGTTGGGAGGCGAGCGGAATGCCGTGCGCCACGGCCGCGCTGTGCAGCACGGAAACCTTCACGTGCAATCCGCCCGTCTGCGACGCCAACGCCGTTCGATGCGACGGAGCGCAACCGCAGATCTGCAACAGCGGGCGAACGGCGTGGGTGGACAACGGCGACGAGTGCGCGAGCGTGGCGCTTTGCATGAGCGGCGCATGCCTGCCACCGACGTGCGCGCCGAACGAGTACCGTTGCATGGGAACTTCCCGACAGGTCTGCAACGCAGCGTTGAATGGTTTCCAAGAAACCGACGATTGCGCGAGCCCCGAGCTCTGCGAAGCATCCACCGGAGGCATGTGCGCCGAACCTGCTTGTGCAGCGTCCGCCTGGCGATGTGTCCAGCAGAATCTCCAGAGTTGCCGTCCCGATCTTACGGGTTGGATGTCGGTGATGATGTGTGCCCCGGACGACATCTGCGACGCCACCGGCCACGAGTGTGACCAGTGCGTCGCGCCAGCGGGGCGGTGCGCGAGCGACACCATGCTCCAGACATGCACGGCAACGGGGCACTGGATGGACCTCGAGTGCGCGCCCGACATCTGCGATCAGGCGGACATCGACGCGTTGATGTGCGTCGCGCCGTAGCAAAACCCGCGCATTTGCGTGACCCCTGGTTCGGGCGGAGACTTTGGGACGTCGCGCGTCTCGACGACGCGTGGCGCCTGGAGCTCGGATGCGAATCCGGCATCGTTTTTTCGTTGGCCTCGCCGTCGCGGTAACGTCGGCGTGCCACGACGCGAGTCAAACGCCGGCCGAGCTCCCGACGGCGTCGCCGCTCAGCGAGGGGCCCACGGCTTCTCCGGTGCCGCCGCTGCCGCCGAGCGCCGTCACGAAGCCCGTGACGAAGCTCGCGCTCGCCGTGATCACCGGCTCCCCCGAGGGGTTCCTCGTGAACTCGACGCTCGTCACCGGCAAAACCGACGCGTTGCTCATCGACGCGCAGTTCACGCTTGCGGACGCCGCGCGCGTCGCCGAGGCCGTCGTCGCTTCGGGAAAGACGCTCACGACCGTCTACGTCACGCACGCTCACCCCGATCACTATTTCGGCTTCGTCGCGGTGAAGGAACGATTTCCGAACGCGCGCCTCGTGGCGCTTCCTCGAACGGTCGAGCTGATCGAAAAAACCTGGAAAGCGAAGCTCGAGCAATGGGTGCCGCTCTACCGGAACGCCATCACCTCGAAACCGATCGTGCCCGAAGCCCTCGCCGGGAACACGCTCGAGCTCGAAGGTGAGAAGCTCGAGCTCGAGGGCGGATTACAGGGCGACTCGACGGACAATTCGTACGTTTGGATCCCGTCGCTCCGCGCCGTCGTCGCGGGCGACCTCGTCTACGACGGCGTGTTTCCCTGGACGGCCGAGACGACGCCGATGGAGCGAAAAGCGTGGAGCGCGGCGCTCGACGAGCTCGCCGCGCGCCATCCCGAAATCGTCGTGCCGGGACACCAGAAGCCGGAGCGCGAGCGAAGACCCTCGAGCATCTCCTTTACGAAGGGTTACCTCGCCGCCTACGACGAGGCGCTCGCCGACTCGACGAGCGCGGCCGACCTCCAGGCACGAATCAAGGCGCGTTACCCCGACACCGCTCTCGACGCGATCGTGCGCATTGCCGCCGAAGCGGCGTTCGACTCCAAGGCCCCCAACAAAAAACCGAACCGCGGGCCGAAAGCGAAACCCTGAGTACGACGGCCGCGTAGGTGTCGTAACGATGCTCTCCCTCGCTCCCATCTTGATGCACAGCGACGCCGTGCCGGCGGAGGTTCGGAGCGCTCTCCGCTCCGCGTCCGAAGCGCCCCCCGAACGCCGCAAGGCCGAGCTGAAGCTCGCCGCCCGCACGCTCTATCAAGTGACGGATCTCGACTGCACGGACGTCCGCGAGCTCCTCGGACTTCCCGACTGCGTGAGCTGCTGACGCCGGGGCCGGCGTACTGCGAAGCCGAGCTCCGCCTTCCGTGACGAGCTTCACGCTTCGTCGGGAATGGGTGTCCGCGCGGCTCCCGGTTTGATCGCGCCCCAGGCGCGCACGGAGCGAGCCTCGAAGGCAGCGCGTGCCTCGGGCAAGCGGCTCTTCAAACCTTCGGGCAGCATCTCGAGGACGCGCTCGATCACCTCGGGCGCGATACCCTGCATCGCCCACGAAAAACCCTGCGCGTACAGGGCGGCTGCCTCGTCGTTCGGCGGCGGCGGAAACGTCTTCATGCCGCGGAGGAACGGCACGATCTCGCGCTCTTCGGTCGCGAGATGCGGGGTGAGGAGAGCCGTGAGCTCTTGCACGACGGCGAGCGCGGCGTCCGCCTTCGGAAGCTCCCCGAATGCGGAGTCGCCACGTTCGAGCAGCGGGTCGATCTTGCGATGGTCGGCGGAAAGCGTCTCGACCGTGGCACGCACCGACTCGTGCTCTTTCGCGATGTTCGGGAAGACACCGTGGTCCTCGGACTCGTGATGACCGTGGAGCGCGCCGCGGAAGTTCTTCCATTCGTCGCGCAGCGAGTCGGCGCGCGCCGTGTCGCCGTTCTCCACCGTTCGGAGCGCTCGCGCGAAGCGGCCGAGGTCGCGGCGGAAGGCGTGGTGGGACATCATCAGGGCCGTGGCGATGGAAGCCGTGCCGTCGTCGTTCAAGAGGTTCGGGGGGTTCGACATGAGGCGACCTTTCTCGAGGTTCACCGGGACGACGAACGGGCGCCTGCGAAATCGACGGACCCCCTGAAGAAATCTACTTTTCCGCTTCCCAGAGCCCCGGATAGGCCGAAATCAGGCCGGCCGGGGTGACGCGCAGGGTGGCGGCGTACTCGAAACGGGGAGCCTCGTACCAGTACGAGTCCTCGCTCTTCCGCTCGTATCGCTGGACCAGCCGTTCCAAGGCCCCCGTGGAAACGTCGAGCCACGCCGACCGCACGTCTGCCCTCTCACCGACGGCGAGCGAAAGCCGGCGAAGCGCGCAGGTATTCGTCGCGGGCGTAAATCCGAGATCCAGATCGATGCAGTCGTCGAGACCCGAGACCGGCTCGCCGTTCAGCACCCAGGCTCCGCTATTCGTGTGCTCGGCGAGCCATTCGACGGCGCGCCCGTCGATCCAACCCGTGACGGCCCCGCGCAAAGTCCTCCAATCCGCGTCGCACGCGACACGGTACGCGAGCAGCGCCGCGACGCCTTCGTGCCGGAAGGTGGCGGCACCATCGAGCCGCCAGCCGAGCACGGCTTGCTCGAGACGGCAGGCGTCGTGACCAGGGGAGTCCAAGCGACGCCACAACACCGTCGCAGGAGGTTCGGATGGATCGTTCACGGTCACTACGCTCCTTCCTTTCTGGGTACTCGCGCGGGCGACGAACAGGGGGGCCGCGCCAATGCAGGCGAAAAATCCGAGTTGGTCGGGCGAACGGAGCGCTCCGCCGTTTGCGTCGACGAGGCAAACGTGATGCCACGCACCGGCAACTCCACGTCGCAGGATGACTCGCTCGTTCGAGAATGCGCGCACATTTGTCACGTCGTTCGGCGTTTTACGTGCTGCGACGGTCGCAACTTGCCTCTTGTGCGGGTGGAACTGCGGACCAACGATCAACCCCGCGACGCGTCGCGTTCGACGCGTCGTTGGAGGAATTCATGAAACATCGAGTTCGTCGATCCGTCCTGTCTTTCGCGCTCTTGCCAGTACTCATCGCGTGCGACAGGGGCGCACCGGCGCCCGACACCCGCACGGATCCGGAGGCGGCAAGACCCGCCGAGCCGACTCCGGCGATGACGCCCGCTTCGCGCGATACCGCGCCCGAAAAGAAGCTCGACGTCAAGGTCGTAACGGGCTCCGAAGACGGCTTTCTCGTGAACTCCACGCTCATCACCGGCGAGAAAGACGCCGTCGTCATCGACGCGCAGTTCACCCTCGCCGACGGCAAGAAGGTCGCCGACGCCGTGACGTCGAGCGGCAAGAATCTCACGGCCGTCTACGTCACACACGCCCACCCGGATCATTACTTCGGCTTTCCCGCGATCAAGGAGAGCTTCCCGAACGCGCGCCTCGTCGCGCTTCCCGCGACGATCGCGGAGATCGAGAAGACTTGGCAGGCAAAGGTGAAACAGTGGCAGCCGACGTACAAAGACAAGATAACGTCGAAACCCGCGATCCCGGAGCCGCTCGCGACGAACGCGCTCGAGCTCGAAGGGCAGAAGCTCGAAATCGTAGCGAGCCAGCAGGGTGACGACGAGCAGAACTCGTACGTCTGGATCCCTTCGCTCCGCACCGTCATCGCGGGCGACATCGTCTACGACGGCGTCCATCCGTGGACGGCGGAAACGAATCCGGCGAGCCGCAAGGCGTGGAGCGCGACGCTCGACAAACTCTCGGCGCTGAAGCCCGACAAGGTGATCCCGGGCCACCAAGAGGCGGACAAGAACAACGATCCGGCGAGCATCGAGTTCACGAGGAATTATCTCGCGGCGTACGACGAGGCGCTCGGCACGTCGAAGAACGCGAAGGAGCTCGAGGCGAAGATGAAGGAAAAGTATCCGGACGCTGCGCTACCCGTGATCGTGAAGATGGGCGCGGAGGCGGCGTACAAACCGGGCGCGAAGACGCTCGGCACCGAGAAGACCGGCACGCGGCCCGGCGAGAATACGGGGCGCACGGAACCGGGCGCAGAACCCGGAGCGGCGGCGCGGCCCGGAGCGACGGCGCAACCGGGAGCGACGGCGCAACCGGGAGGCGCGTCGCGGCAGCAGCCCGGCACGACGCCGCAGTAGCGCGCTAACTCGCGGTCGGAGCCGACTTGCCGGAAACGGTGGTCGGCTCCGACTCGAAGCGATTGTGGAGCGCGACGGGCTCCGTAGCCTTGCGCAGGCGCATGTTCAGGAGCTCGACGCCCAGCGAGAACGCCATGGCAAAGTAGATGTACCCCTTGCCGATGTGTTGCCCCATACCCTCGACGATGAGCATGACGCCGATGAGCAAGAGGAAGCTCAGCGCGAGGATCTTCATGGTGGGATGACGGCTGACGAAATCGCTGATTCTACCGGCGAATATCAGCATGACGCCCACGGCGATCACCATGGCCACCACCATCACGGGGACGTGCTGCGCCATACCCACGGCCGTGATCACGGAGTCGAGCGAGAAAACGATGTCGAGCGCCAGGATCTGGACGAGAATCAGGCCGAACGCGCGCGCGCTCGCGGCTGGCTTCGTGTCGTGCGCGGCCTCGAGCTTGTCGTGAATTTCGTGCGTCGCCTTCGCGACCAGGAAGAGCCCGCCGCCGAGCAAAATGAGATCGCGTCCCGAGAAGCCCTTGCCGAAGAGCTCGAAGAGCGGCTGCGTGAGGCCCATCACCCAGGAGATGGCCAGGAGCAATCCGAGACGGAAGACGAGCGCCAGCGACAGACCGATGGTGCGGGCGCGCGGTTGTTGCTCCTGAGGAAGCTTCGCCGTGAGGATGGAGATGAAGACGATGTTGTCGATGCCGAGCACGATTTCCATCAAGGTGAGCGTGAGCAGGCTCACGTACGTGTCGGGTTGGCTCAAAAACTCGAGATCCATGCGCAGGTCCTGGGGGAGACGAGGATTTAGGCACGGGACCATACTTCGGCAATAAGGAAATATCGCGTCGTCGCTTCGATTTTATCGAAGTAAGCTCGAGGGATGGAATGGCTCAATTTCCATCACCTTTTGTACTTCGGGCTCGTCGCGCGCGAGGGCAGCCTCGCTCGGGCAAGCGCCGAGCTCAGGCTCGCGCCGTCGACCGTGAGCGGGCAGGTCCGGGCCCTCGAGCGCTCGCTCGGCGAGAAACTCTTCATGCGCAGCGGGCGCCACCTCGTGCTCACCGAGACGGGGCGTCTCGTCTATCGCTATGCAGAAGACATCTACACGCTCGGGCGCGAGCTCCGCGAGGCGGTGCGCGGAGGACCGGTCGGCCGACCCTCGACGCTGCTCGTCGGTATCGCCGACGTCGTCCCGAAGCTCGTCGCCCAGCGCTTGCTCGAGCCGGCGCTGAAGCACCCCGAGCCGCTCCGACTCGTGTGCCGCGAAGACAAGCCCGAGCGGCTGCTCGCCGAGCTCGCCGTTCACAACCTCGACGTCGTGCTTTCCGACGCGCCGGTCGGGCCTTCGATTCGCATCCGCGCGTTCAGCCACCTGCTCGGCGAGTGCGGCGTCGTCTTCTTCGCGACGCCCGAGCTCGCGGCCGCGCACCGGAAGAAATTCCCGAAGTCGCTCGAAGGCGCTCCGCTGCTCTTGCCCGGAGAGAACACCGCGCTCCGTCGCTCGCTCGATGCCTGGTTCAGCGCACGGGACATCCGGCCCAAGGTCGTCGGCGAGTTCGACGACAGCGCGCTCCTCAAGGTGTGCGGCGAGAAGGGCATGGGCATTTTCCCGGCGTCCGCCGTGATCGCGGGCGAAGTGCGCCGCCAATATCGGGTGCAGGAGGTGGGAAGACCGGAGCCCGTGCGCGAACGCTTCTACGCCATTTCGATCGAGCGCAAGCTCAAGCACCCGGCGGTCGTCGCCATCAGTGAGGAGGCGCGCCAGAAGCTCTTCGGCTGACGGCGTTGCGACGCACCGGCGATCCGCGATAGATCGGGATCCGTGAGGCGCGTTCGCGATTCGGCCGTTCTCGTGCTGGGGCTCTCGCTGCCGGCGTTCGGCTGCAAGCCGGCACCCCAAACGTTCACGACGACCGTTCAGGTGATGCAGGTGCGCACCTTCGGTGGGGGTCAGACGGGCGGTCAGGCGGGGGGACCGGCGGGCCAGAAGCTCACCGACCTCGATCTCAAGTTCGTCGACTGCCCGGGCAACGCTCGCCAGATCCTGCGTGCCCCGAGGGAGTTCAGTGAGTGCGGCACGAAGCTCAAAGTCGGAGACAAGCTCAAGGCGGAGGTTCTTCTCACGTACAACGCCGAGCGCGGCGTCTACAGGAACGAGCTCACGAAGCTCGGCTCCTGCGCGCTCAAGCTCGATCCGAAGGACGAAGCGAATTACCAGATGGTGGAAAACTGCAGCGAAGTGAAGGCGACGGGCGTCACCGTCGGCGTGCGTTGCGAGCGCGGTCGCACCCCTGCCCTCGTCGCGAAGTGTCCCTGGCTTCGGCGCAACTGAGCCTCGCGCCGCGGCGCCGCATCGAAAATCAGACGGAAACGGCGAGCGCCATCACCGCCACGGTGAGGACGGGGACGACGATGCGTGCGAGGCGGAACACCGTGTCCATGTTCTCCTCTTTCACGAGGAACATGGCCCACGTCGAGAGCATGCCGAGGATGAGCGAGGTGTAGACCCCCAGCATGAGCTTGTCGGCGCGCGTCAGGTAGCTCGTCGCCGGCAGCTCTTGCATCAAGGCGAAATGG
>DASUTR010000876.1:0-8271 GCA_036374535.1 Polyangiaceae bacterium | reverse complement strand
CGTCGGCGGGCGCACGCGCGCCACGAAGAGCCGCACGCTGATCTCGACCCGGCTGCAAATGGGGAGGACCACCAAGACGCCGCGGTACGGATGGACCTCCGCTCCCTGTTGCTTCGGGCCATCGACAAGCTCGACGACGATCAACGCGCGGCGTTCGTTCTCTACGAGCTCGAAGGCTTCACGATTCAGGAAATGGCGGCCGCCATACGGTGCCCGCTCCAGACGGCGTACTCGCGTCTCCAAACGGCGCGACGGATCGTACGCTCGCACGTCGAGCGCGTTTCAGGGAGGACGCCGTGACTGAGCGGCGGCTTCCCCGCTGGATCGAGTCGAGCTCCGACGCGTCGCCCGAGCTCCGACGAGCGTTGCTCGAGCTCGACGAGCGTGCGGATTCGCAACGAATCGCGCGACTCGAGGCCCGATTTTCGGCGACGTTCGGCGCGGCTTTCGGGCCCCCGGCCTGGCCCGTGACGGCGGCCCCGCAGGTGAGCAACGCGCCGGCAGTCGCTCAGGCGTCTTTCGGTGCCACGCTCGGGGTGAAGCTCGGTTTGGTCGTCGTTCTCGGCGCCGCGGCGATGTCCGGTGCGACCGCGCTCCCGGCGCCGAGTGGGGTGGAAACGCTGCGATCGTCGAGCCGTGTCGCGTCGGTTCCAGCGCCACATCGGACGGCTAACGTAGGAAGCGTGACCTGGCCCACCGCTCCGCGAGCGAGGGGCGAAAGGCCCGGTTTGGGTCGCTCCGCGGGCGCTGGCGTCGAAGGTTCTGGCCGCATCGAGAACGGAACTCCACGTGAGGCCCCCGCTCCGGTCGGCTCGGTCTCGGAAGAAGCGCGTCTGCTCCGTCTCGCGCGCGCGGAGTCGAAGAGCGATCCCGAAACGGCGCTCGCGCTGCTCGACGAACACGAGCGGCGCTTTCCACGCGGCGCGCTCGGCGACGAGCGCGACCTCTTCGCGATCGAGCTCCTCGTCAGGTCGGGAAAAAGAGGCGAAGCGAGCGAACGCGTGAACGCGCTCCGGACGCGCTCACCGCGCTCACCGTACTTGGATATTGGCCAGAGGATGCTCGGCGAAAAATGAAACCTGCACACGTCGCTTCAAGAAATTCAGCGGGCAGCACGCATTTCACGAAGGAGGTCTCATGAAAACCAAGCTCGCCGTTTTCTGTCTGCCCGTTTTTGCCGGTTGTGGCGGCGTCGTCGACCTGGGTCCCGTCGAACAAGATGCTCCCGCCGTGGAGTTCGAACAGACGCTGGTCCAATTCGCGCCGTGGTCACGAGGCATGTGCGGGCTCTTTTCCGACGAGAGCATCCGTTGCTGGCGCAACAATCAGCACGACGCGCGGGCGTTGCCGAACCTTACGGGTGTCGCGATCAACGTCGGCGACCAGTACCCGAGCCGCCTCTGCGCGGTTCAGCGTTCCGGCCGCGTCGCGTGCGCGCTCGACAACTGCGGTCATCGATACGCCGACGACGATGACCCGAATGGTTGCGGCTTCGGTTACTCCGAACCGTACGAGCTCTATGGACTCGAGGGGGCGCTGCGAGTCACGAAAGAGCCGCCGGGATTGGCTCTGCTTGCCGACGGCCGGATCCAGTATTTCTACGAACCGTTCCGCTCGTGTGCCGAAAGCACGTGGGAGGATCCGTACTGTCGTCAGGTCGCGGAGCCGTTCGAAGCCGACGAGCCGATCGTGGACGCTTTCGGCTTGGGGGATTTCGTGACGGCGAGCGGCGCCGCCTATTCGACGACCATTCACCATAAACCCGCAGTCATAGAACGCGTCATCGTTCCGAACGACTTTCGCGTCCATGATTTCCCACCCCTCCGCGTTCCGGGGGTCGACGACGCACTCCAGATCAAGGGTGACTACGTCCTCCATCGCTCGGGAGCGATCACGGCGTTCGCTTGGGTCGACTGCAGGGGTCCAGGCAGTCACGTCGCCGCGGAGGGGAGCGCTCGCGTCGAATGCCTGGACGACGCCGTCGCGCTCGAGAGCAACGGCCAAGGCACGTGCGCGATTCGAACCGACGGGTCGCTCTGGTGTTGGGGAACGAGTATCGTGGGCGAGCTCGGCGTGATCGAGAAGGTTCCGAACGCGAATCCTCCGTTCTACGCCGACTACACGGCGGTCGTGGACGCTCCGTACCGGATCCCGGACGTGGAGAACGTGCGTGCCGTCGCCATAGGACACGGATACACCTGCGCGGTGCGCGGCAGAAACGAGGTGTCCTGTTGGGGAGCGCACGGCATGAGCAAGGAGCCGTCGACGACTCCACGCCCCATCCGTTTCCAGTAAGGAGCACGGCGCTAGGGGCTCTGGTTCCGATTCGAGTACACTTCGCCGGTGGATCTGAACGGCGGGCTCAGCGTCGTTTCGTGCGCCGGACACCTCGCCTTCGCGCTCGTCGTCTGGTTTCGGCGCGGGCGGAGCGCGATCGCACCGCTGCTCGCGCTCTTGTTCCTCGACGCGTTCGTCTGGACGTTCGCCGAGCTCGCCGCGTCGCTGACGGGCGCGCGCGAGTGGCACGTCGTGGATCGCGCGTTTGCGAGCTTCATGGCGGCCATCGCGCTTCACGTCGTCGTCGTCTTCGTCGGCCGCGCGAAAGCGCTGAGGAACGTCGTCCGTTTCGGCTATGCCGTCGCGCTCGCGCTCGCGCTCGTCGGCTTCGACATCTACAGCCGCATCTGGTGGATAGCGCTGCTCATTGCCGGAAATCTCGCCATCGCGGCCTCCGTCTGGCTCCTGATCGTGCATCGGCGCGACTCGGAGGACCGCATCGAACGCGCGCGCACCGATCTCATCCTGCTCGCGCTCGTCCTCGGCACCGTCCTCACCTCCACGAACCTGTGGTTCGGGGAGGTGAGCCTGCCCGTCGAGGTCCCGCCGCTCGGAAACGTGGGGACGCTCGTCGCCATGGTGTTCTTCGCGGTCGCGACGCTACGCCTGCGGCTCATCGAAAGCCCGGTTCCGTCGGTGCTGTTCATGTACGCGCTCGCGTTCGCGGCGCTCTGTGTGACGGCATATCTGCTCGCCGTGCAGTGGCTCGAACGACGAACCGAGTTCGTCGTGGTCGCGTCGGTCACGCTCGGCGTCATCGGCCTCGCGGTCGTACGCGAGCTCCGGGGTGCGTCCGCCGTGGAGCGCGAGCGCGTGCGAAGGCTCGCGACGCTCGGGCGCTTCTCGGAGCAGCTCGCCCACGACCTCCGAAACCCTCTCGCGGCGCTGAAGGGAGCCATACAGTTTCTCTCGACCGAGCGCGCCCAGGGGCGGCCGCTCGAAGGCCACGCAGAATTTCTCGAGCTGATGGCCGAGCAGGTCGCGCGTCTCGAGCGGGTCGTCGCCGACTACCAGCGCATGGCGAAGGTGGAGCCCTTGCTCGCGCCCGTCTCGCTGAACGAGCTCGTGCGCGAGGTGCTCGGTATGCAGCGGTTCGCCGTCGTTCCGAGCGTCACGCTCCGAGCCGAGCTCGCGGCGGCGCTCCCACCGGCGTCGGTCGACAGGGATCTCGTCGCTACCACGCTCGAAAACGTGCTCCGCAACGCGTACGAGGCCATGCCGGACGGAGGAACCGTCGTCGTGCGGACCGAGCTCGTCGCCGACGGTTCGGGACGGATCGCGCTGAGCGTCGAGGACGAAGGCCGGGGCATGGACGCGCGCGTGCTCGCTCGCGCTTCCGAGGAGTTTTTTACGACCAAAGCCACCGGCAGCGGCCTCGGCTTGTCCTTCGCGGAGCGCGTGGCGCAGGCGCACGGCGGAACGCTCAGCCTGACAAGTCGCGCGGGGAAGGGTACCGTCGTGCGGCTCAGCTTGCCGGCGGCGGGCTAGGCCGAAACCCCATGAGCCAGAACAACGCGAAAGCCGCGAGTGACGGTGCGACGATTCTGTGCGTCGACGACGATCCGGCCGTAGGCAAGGTGCTCTCGGCGCTGCTCGTGCAGGCGGGCATGCGGGCGCTTTGCGCGGCGAACGCCACGGAAGCGCTCGAGCTGCTCGGCCGCCGCGCGGTGGATCTCGTCGTGAGCGACCTGCGCATGCCGGGGATCGGCGGGATGGATCTCTTGCGCAGCGTCGTCGAGCGCCATCCCGACGTGCCCGTGGTCATTCTGACGGCGCACGGGACGGTCGCGCTGGCGGTCGAGGCCATGCGCGCCGGCGCCGCGGACTTCTTGCTCAAGCCGTTCGATCGCGACGAGGTGCTCTACGTCGTCGAAAAGACGCTGCGCGCGCAAGCTCCCTCCGCGCCCGCGGCCGCGTTCGGCGGCGCTCTCGGCGTGCTCGGTGTCTCGCCCGCGATGCGCGAGCTCGACGCGCTCGTGCGTCGCGCCGCGCAAGGTTCCGCGACGGTGCTCGTGCGGGGTGAAACGGGCACGGGCAAAGAGCTCGTGGCGCGCGCCATCCACGAGCGGAGCGCGCGCGCCACGGCGCCCTTCGTCAAGCTGAACTGCGCTGCGCTCCCGGACGCGCTGCTCGAAAGCGAGCTCTTCGGTCACGAAAAGGGCGCCTTCACCGGCGCCGCGAACAGGAAGCCCGGACGCGTCGAGCTCGCGTCGGGCGGCACGCTGTTCCTCGACGAGATCGGCGACGTACCGCCGGCGACCCAGGTGAAGCTCCTGCGCGTGTTGCAGGAGCGCGAAATCGAGCGCGTCGGCGGCACCGAGACCATCAAGGTCGACGTGCGTTTCGTCGCCGCGACGCACCAAAATCTCGAAGGGCTCGTCGCTCGCGGCGACTTTCGCGAAGATCTCTTCTATCGACTGAACGTCGTTCCGCTCGAGGTGCCGCCGCTCCGCGAGCGGCGCGAGGATATTCCGGCGCTCGTCGCGCACTTCGCGAAGAGCACGTCGAGCGCGAACGGTCGCGGCGAAGCGGCGTTCGCGCCCGACGCCGTCGAGCTGCTCGCGGCGCAGCCCTGGCCGGGCAACGTGCGGCAGCTCGAAAACATGATCGAGCGCCTCGTCGTGCTCTCGGATACGCCGGCCATCACCCGCGTCGCCGTCGAACGCGAGCTCGAGCGCGAAGCGGCTCGCGCGCGCACCGCCCGCGGCTCGAGCGGCGACGCACCCTCGGCCCTCGGCGCTCAACGCCGCGAAGCCGAACGCGAGGCCGTCCTCGACGCCCTCGCGCGCTCCGGCAACAACCGTTCGCTCGCCGCCCGGCTTCTCGGCGTGAGCCGGCGTACCCTCTACAAAAAGCTCGAAGATCTCGGCGTGACCTAGGTCACGGCTTGGGCTTGGGCTTCGTTCCCGCGCCGCCCTTCGGATCGGGCTTCGGCCCCGCGTCGCCCTTCGGATCGGGGTCTGGGGTCGGTTTGCCGCCGTCTTTCTTGTCATCGCGGTCGTCGAACGTCTTGGCTTTCCCGATTTCCTTCTGAGCCTTCTTCAGGTGGTCGATGGCCGCTCGGCGGTGCCCGCCAAACTCCGCACCTTTGCTGCGGTCCTTGTTGTCGGCAGCCTCGAGCAGCTTGATGGCCCGGTCGACGAGCGTGTTCGCCTCGTCGAGCTTCGGGTCGGCCGCGAGCACCGTACCCGCGACGCCGAGCATCATTCCCAGGGAAAGACCGAGGAGCAGCGCTTTTTTGAAGGGGCTAACCAACATCTCTACCTCCGCGTGGCGATGCTACTCGAATACGGAGGGGCGCAAGCAGCCCTTCCCCCGCGAGTGAAAAACCGCACGTTCGGCGCAATGAGCGCTATTTCGCGCCGATTTCGCGCGGTCAGAGCGCGTAGGCGGACGGCAAGAGCCCGCGCTTCACGAGCACGTTGACGATCTCGTAAGCGGCTTCTTCGGGGTCGTTCTCGTCGAGCGAAACCACGGCGTCGGGCTTCAACGGCGGCTCCTCGAGGGGATGAACTTGGCCGGCCCCGTAGTCGCCGCGGGCATCGCGCGAGCGGCGCTTTTCGAGCGAGGTGTTCACGTGAATTTCGACGAAGCGTTCGGCGCCGACGGCGTCCCGGATGGCCTCGCGATCGGCGCGATACGGCGAGGCGTACGCGAAGATCGCGATGAGCCCGGCGTCGGTCGTCCGTCGCGCGAGCTCCGGCGTTTGCCACGGGCTCGAGCCGAGCGGCTGGCGGCCCTTGGAAATGCCGTCGTCGGGGTCGACGACCATCGCGAGGCGCTTCACGTCGAACAGGCGCCGCTCGAGCGCGAACGCGATCGACGATTTGCCGCTCGCGGGAAGGCCGGTGAGCCACACCGTGCACCCCTTTTGCCCGAGGCGTTCGCTGCGCTCGTCGTGACTCACCTGCGTGCCGGCACGCTCGAGCGAGGGCGGGCGCTGCGACTCCGTGTACGGCTCGGCCGCCTCGCCCTCGAGAATCATGCCCGCGGCGACGGTGTTGTTGCTGAGCGAGTCGATGAGGATGAACGCGCCGGTCGCGCGGTTCTGCCGGTACGGATCGTGGAAAATCGGCTTGTGGCACGCGACCGTGACGCGTCCGATGTCGTTCAGCGTCAGGCGGCTCGCGGCGTTCTGCTTCAGCGTCTCGAGGTCGACCGTCCAGGCGACCTGCTCGACGTCCGCGCGCACGAGCTGGGTCGTGTGCTTCAAGAGGTAGCTCTTCTGGCGATCGAGCGGACGCTCGCTCATCCACACGAGCATGGCGTCGAAGCGCCGGCCCATCGCCGGCATGTCGTCCGGGCGCACGATCATGTCGCCCCGGCTGGCGTCGACTTCGTCGGTGAGGCGGATGGTGACGCTTTGCGGCGCGAAGGCGCTCTCGAGCGAGCCTTCGAACGTGTCGATGCTGGCGACGCGCGAGAGGGTCTTCGAAGGCAACACCATGACGCGGTCGCCCTTCTTCACGACGCCCGACGAGATGACGCCGGAGAATCCGCGGTAGTCCAGATCCGGCCGCAGCACGTATTGCACCGGAAAGCGGAAATTCTCGTAGTTCAACGAGCTCGTGACGGGCACGACCTCGAGGTGCTCGAGGAGCGTCATGCCCTTGTACCAGGGCGTGTTCGCGCTCTTGTGGACGCAATTGTCGCCGACGAGGGCGCTGATCGGGATGTACGTGACGCCCTGGAAACCGAGGCCGGAAGCGAACTCCTGGAACGCCGTGCGGAGCTCGTTGAAGCGCTCCTCGGCGTAGTCGCAGAGGTCCATCTTGTTGATGCAGACGGCCAGGTACGGAATACCCAGCAGCGACGCGATGTAGGCGTGGCGGCGGGATTGCGGCAGCACGCCGAGGCGCGCGTCGATGAGGATGACCGCGACGTCGGCCGTCGACGCTCCGGTCGCCATGTTGCGCGTGTATTGGACGTGCCCCGGCGTGTCGGCGATGATGAACTTGCGCTTCGCCGTCGAGAAGTAGCGGTACGCAACGTCGATCGTGATGCCCTGCTCGCGCTCGGCCTTGAGACCGTCGGTGAGCAGCGACAAATCGAGCTCGCGGCCGCCCTTCTTCGAGGCGCGCTTCATCGACGAGAGCTGGTCCTCGTAGATGCCGTGCGTGTCGTGAAGCATGCGGCCGATCAACGTGGACTTACCGTCGTCGACGGAGCCGACGGACACGAAGCGGAGCAGCTCCTTGTTCTGGTGCTGTTCCAGGTAGCCGAGAATGTCGCGCGAGATGAAGTCTTCTTCTGACATGTCCCTGTCGAATCCGATCGGTCGAGAATTTTTCGGCGCGGCGCGCCTGCGGGAACGAACGAGCTCCTAGAAGTACCCCTCGCGCTTCTTGGTCTCCATCGAGCCCTCTTCGTCGTGGTCGATGAGACGACCCTGGCGCTCGGAGTACTTCGTGAGCAGCATCTCGCGGATGACTTCGGGCAGCGTCGTCGCGGTCGAGCGCACGGCGCCCGAGAGCGGGTAGCACCCGAGCGTGCGGAAGCGCACCGATTCGAGTTTCGGCTTTTCGTCGGGCTCGAGCCGCATGCGCTCGTCGTCCACCATGATGAGCGTCCCGGCGCGGTCGACGACGGGCCGGGGCGCCGAGAGGTACAACGGCACGATGTCGATGTTCTCGAGCCAGACGTAGAGCCAGATGTCGAGCTCGGTCCAGTTCGAGAGCGGAAACGCGCGGATGCTCTCGCCCTTGTTGATCTTCGCGTTGTAGAGGTTCCAGAGCTCGGGGCGCTGGTTCTTGGGATCCCACTGCCCGTAGCGATCGCGGAACGAGTAGATGCGCTCCTTCGCGCGCGAGCGGTCTTCGTCGCGGCGCGCGCCGCCGAACGCCGCGTCGTAGCCGCCTTCGTTCAGCGCTTGCAGGAGCGCCTGCGTCTTCATCTCGGCGGTGTCCTTGTTGCTGCCGTGGTCGAAGGGATTGA
>DASUTR010000875.1:0-7058 GCA_036374535.1 Polyangiaceae bacterium | reverse complement strand
TCGGTCGCGTCGCACCGTCGGCGCTTCACACCCTGAATCGAGCGATCGCCGTCGCCGAATGGCGCGGGCCAACCGATGGACTATCCGTGCTCGAAGGGCTCGAGCCCCCCTCCTGGCTCGTCGGATCGTACCTCTGGTCGGCCGTACTCGCGGACCTGCACCGGCGGGCGGGACACACGGAGCTCGCAAGACGTTATCGCGACTCGGCGCTCGCTTCCGCTCCGTCCCAGGCGATGAAGGATGCGCTTGCGCGACGACTCGGTGGTGGCTGACTCAGCGCCACTCGAATGAGTGAACCCCGAGATCTTCCGATAGCCCTCCCACTTGAGACTCGCGGTCGTACTGCTCGGTCGATTCCGGGAGTACCTCGACCACGCCGAAATGGAATCGCTCGGGCTCCGCTGGAATTTCCAACGATGATCGCGCGCTCGACTTGGCGCGCTTTCGGCACGTTTGGTAGGCGCGAACCCCGCCCTGAGAGTGCGACGGAGCGATCCACCTCGAGCCCGGGCCGTAGCAGCCCTAAGGCCGAATCGCGACCTTGAGCACGCCGTCTCGCTGGTGTCCCAAGAGGTCGTAAGCCTCTTCAATCTGCGCAAGCGGAAACGTGCGACAAGAGCCGGCGCGGCGCGAAGCGTCCGCGCCGCGCATTCTCGAACGTGCCGAGGGCCGCGATGCTACGTCGGCGCCGCATCCGGTCAGGGCGAAGCCTAGCCGTGCGATGCATCCAGCGCCGAGATGACGCTGCGCGCGAAGTCGTGCGTCGCACCGCGCGGACGCGTCGCCCGATGCAGTTCCATCACCCGTTTCGCCGCCTCGATACCGCGAATGTATTCGCGGGCCTCCGCGAACGACGACCCCGCCTCGGCGAACTGCGGGTCGTTCGGCTCGACTCTCCCGAGCCGAACCGCAGCTGGTACCCGGCGGTTGCAAGCGCACGCCGCCGTGTCGGAGACGAGTCCACAATGCGAACGCGTGAACGCCTCGATCGCTTCGCGTGCCCGCTGAAGTCTCTTTCGGAACGCGGCCGGCTCGAGGTCGAGGACTTCGGCAGCGTCGCTCGCCGGCAGGTCGAGAATCTCTCCGAGCACGTAGGCGAGTCGGTGCGGCCGGTCCAAGCACTGCAGCATCCCGAGCGTGCAGCCGAGCTTGACCTCTTCCGTGAGCACCGACCGCTCGTGGTCGGCGGGGCCGTCCGGCGAAAGTCCCTCGGCGAGATCCTCGGCGAACGACGTGAAGCTCAGCTTCTTCCGTTCGACGCAGCTCTTTTTCACGTCGAGCAGGTAATTCGTCGCCACGCGGTATGCCCACGTTCGCAGGCGGCTCTTGAAGTCGAACTGTGCGAGCCGCGTTACGACGCGGACGAGGATCTCCTGCGTGGCATCCTCTGCGTCTTGCGGATGCCACAGCATTCGTAGCGAGAGCGCATACACGTTCGCTTGGAGCTCGCGCACGATGCTCGCGACGGCATCGCGATCTCCGTCCACGGCTCTGCGCGCAAGCGCTTCGAGAGTCGGCGACTCCTCCATCGAATCCCTGCTCTAGCGCGACGATGCCCGATCGAGGAGCGCATCGCCGTACGGGTCGTCGATCACCATGAGCCAGGAGCCGTCCGGCTGCCGGCGGAGTACCGCGACGGACAACCCGCTCGCCGCCACTGCCGTGCCATCCGGGGCAACGCCCGTCATGCGCCAGGGGGTGAGATGCAAGGCGATGTCGTCCGCCTGGAACACCTCGTGACCCTGGAACGTGAAGCGCGCTTTCGCGGCGATGAAGCCGGCAAACATGGCGCGCAGCGCCGGCGTTCCCGAAACCGATTTGCCGGGCTCGCCGACCACCACGGCGACAGGCTCGTAAGTTCGCATGATCCCGTCGATATCTCCCTTGTGGAAGGCGTTGACCATGTCGTCGATCGTCGAGAGTACCTTTGCTTTGTCGTCCACATTGGCTCCAGTCGTTGCCCGGGCTCCGTGCGCCGGCGACCTTTGGACGACCCCCGAAGAGGAATTGTGACCGGCCTTCGTTTGCTCAGGGAACCTGGTCGATGGGAAGGTACGCAGGGCGCGCCTCGATTCGCTCGAACCAGGCCCGCAGCGCAGCGAACGGCGCCAGGTCGAAGCCGCCCTCCTCGGCGCGGTGCACATACGAGTAAACGGCATGTCGGCGATGGAGAAGCGCTCGTCGACCAAGAAGCGGCGCGAACGAAGGTGCTCGTCGATGACGCGAAGCGCGCGCGTTCCCTCCTTCCACCACGGCTCGAACTCCTAGAGCGGCGCGACTCTACCTCGCAGAGCGAGCTCAATCATTCCGATGACCCTGATGCGCAATCGTCTCAGCATCTGATACTCTTGGACCCTCGCATGGACGTGCTCTCCGACGTGCTCTCCGTGACGCGCATGGGAGCGACCGTCATCGCGCAAGCCGAGCTCGTGCCGCCGTGGGGGCTCGAAGTGGATCCGATCGCCGAAGCGCACGTCCACGTCGTTCAACGCGGGACCTGTTGGCTTCGCACATCGCTCGACCGCCGGCACGTTCGCCTCGCCGCAGGCGACGTAGTCTTGATTCGAGGCCGCGTCGGTCACTCCATTTGCGACGACCCGAAGACGAAACCCGGACCGTATCGGAAGGTGCTCGACGCGATGCCGCGTCGTTTGGCGTCGCTGCCGGCGTCGCGCGCGCACGAGACGACGGTGGTGCTCTGCGCGAAGTACCTCTTTCAGCACGTCGGGCCGCATCCCCTCACCTCGCTCCTTCCGCCGCTCGTTCACCTTCCCGCGCACCAAGCCGAGCGTCACGTTCGGCTTCAGCTGCTGCTCCAACTGCTCCGTCATGAAGCGATCGACGCGGGAAGCGGCGCGGATCTCGTCGTCCCGCGGCTCGTCGACAGCCTGCTCGTGTACGTCATTCGTGCGTGGCTCGAGGGCCAGCCCGTCGGTGCCGGCGGATGGTTCGGGGCGCTCCGGGATCCGGCGATTGCAAGAGCGCTTTCTCTCATCCACGAGCGGCCGGAGGCGGATTGGTCGGTCGAAGGCCTGGCTCGACGGGTTGCGCAGTCGCGAGCCACCTTCGCCCGCCGATTCGCCGGGCTCGTCGGCGAGTCCCCCGTCGCGTACCTGACTCGCTGGCGCATGTGCCTGGCGACCAAGCTTTTGACGGAAACCGAGATGTCGCTCGACGAAATCTCCGTCCGCGTGGGTTACGAAACGGCGGCGGCGTTCTCGAAGGCGTTTCGTCGTAGCCACGGAAGCGCGCCGGGGCGCTTCCGAGCGGCGGCGCGCGAAGAGCTGGAAGCGCGCGCACCGACGCCCCGAGCGGCGCTCGTCGGATGAGACGGGCGGACAAGTTTTAGCTCGTTGCAGCCGTTTTCCGGCGCGGGGCTCACGCCTAGGTTCTCGGCAGAGACGAAAGGACGCGACGCCCGTGATTGAGCTTTTCACGTTCGGTTCCACCAATGGTCATAAGATCGCCATAGCGTTCGAGGAACTCGGACTGCCCTACGACGTTCGCATCGTGAACGTCTTCGCGGGCGAAGGACGGTCGCCGGAGTTTCTCGCGCTGAATCCGGCGGGGAAGATCCCCGTCATCAGGGATCTGGACGCCGACCTCGTCCTTACGGAATCCAATGCGATCCTGCTCCACCTCGCGGACAAGATGGGGCGCCTGGTCCCTCCGTCCGGAAGGGCCCGCACGCGCGCGCTCGAGCTCCTGTTCCTGCAGGCGTCGCTCCAGGGGCCGATGTTCGGGCAGCGGATGCATTTCTCGGTCTTCTCCGAAGAGACGATTCCCTACGGAATTCGTAGATACGAAGAGCAAGGGGAGACGATCGACAAGCTCGTCGATCACCTTCTGTGCGGGCGAGCCTACTTCCTCGGCTCCGAGTACTCGATCGTCGATATCGCCTTCTATGGTTGGTACTTCGCGTCCAAGTCGGCCGGCTTCGACTTCGACCAACACGCGAACCTAGGCGAATGGTTCGCGCGCGTCGGCGCCCGTCCCGCGGTCGCGCGCGGCATCACCATCCCGAGCCCGCTTCCGAAACTGCCGCCGCGCAAACGTGTCGAGGAATGACGATGTTCATCGTGCTTCTCAGATTCTCGAAGGCAAAAAGCAGGGCCCGCGAGCTCATGGCGGCTCACAACGCATGGCTCGAGCGCGGGTTCGATGACCAAGTGTTTCTGATCGCCGGGAGCCTCGACCACGGGGCGGGAGGCGCCGTCCTCGCTCACAACACGACGCGCGCGGAGCTCGAGGAGCGAGTCCAGCGCGATCCGTTCGTCGTGCACGATGTCGTTCGAGCGGAGCTGCTCGAGGTGTCGCCGTCCAAGGCGGACGCGCGCCTGGGGTTCCTCCTCGCCTGACCGCGAACGTCAATCGGTTTCTGCGAAGGAAAGTTTACCGGCGATCCAGAAGCTCGCTACGAAATCCGGCGCGGCGTTCGTGAGGCCCGCGTGCGCTCCAGTCCGTAGATCGATCGGCCCGAGCTTCACGATGACCCCACCTCCGCCTTGAATGGCTACGGGCTCGGAAACCACCTGCTTTGCGAAGAGTTCGACTCCCGGACGAAAGCGGCCGAGCTCGATTTCTCCGAGGAGCCCTGCTCTCCAACCCTTCTCCACAAGGGTCGGTCGCGCGTCGTAGAAGCCACCGGCGTTCAAATGCAATCGCGTCCATTCCCAGCGCTGCGTCGCGAGCAACGACGATTCGACTCCCGCCCCGCCCTCGCTCGATATCGGTAAGAGAGCGAGCACTTCGATGCCGAGGCTCAGATCGTGAAAGTACGGTACCCACTTTGCTCCCGCCGCGGCGTCCCCGACTCTGCCCTCGACGGGTAGATACTCGAACTCCCCCGTGAGCTCTACGCGCTGCGGTAGCCCGAAATTGATGCGCACAAGTGGAGTCGCGTAGATGCTCTCACCTTCGTCGCCCGTGAAACGGATGAACCCGAGCCGGCCCTCCAGATCCCACGGGTCCGCAGTTTCCGCGTCGGTCGATCGATACGGCGGGAAAGCATGCGCGACCGACGCTTCGAGGAGCACGACGCAGCCGAGTACTCGCGAAGACGCGCGGATGTTTGCGACCACTGCCTAATCCCCCGGAGGATGTCCCGCGGTCTGGCCCAACACCATTCCCACGGCGCCGGCGGCCAGAATGACGACGGGCTCGGGTACCTTCTTGAAGCGAACGCTCACGCCGAGCGTCGCCAGGCAGGCGAGCATCGTCATGGCAACCGCGACGGCGTCAAGGAATTGCTGATCCCGAGTGTCGCTGCCGAGGAAGAGCCAGACGATCTCCGATTCCGTCCAAGCCGTGACGACGGCGCTCACGAGAAACACCGTCCAGAGCGGGTAGTCGCTGGCAGCGTCATCTTCGTCACAGGGCCTCCACGACGAAATCGTCGAAATACGTGACGGAATCGGCCTTCGTCCACAAGCCCGCGCGACCAACGCCGGTGAAGGTGCCGTCATGATGGTCGAGCACCCGCTTTCCGTCCCAGTAGACCTCGAGGTGTTCGCCGCGCACGTCGAATCGATACTCGTGCCACACGTTCGCCGTGATGGGACCGTCGAAGCTCGCGAGCTGTGAACGCTTTCCGGATCGGACGGTGTAAAGGCGAACGTTGTTCTCGAGCGCATTCGCCCGGGTGATGAAGTAGTTGTTCTCGTCCGCATATCGCGCGACCAAACCGCACGCCTGGTCGACGCGCCCCGACACCATCTTGCAGCGAACGCTGACCCTCACGTCACGCACCGAGGGGTCGCTCGCGACAGCGACGGGAAAGCGGAAGTCCGTGTCGTCGGCGTCGAGCTGCGCGAGCACGTTTGCGCTGCTCGGCGCACCTGACTCCGCGCGTACGGTCCAGCGGCCCAGGGGACCACTACCCGTGCGGCTGAAGGAAAAGCCGGCGGGAGGGGCGTTCGGAGCGTCGCCGTCGAAATTCCACGTGCGGACTACGGGCTTCGCGACTGCAGCTGTCGACTCGGCCGAAGCGGGCGGCTTCGACGATGCTGGTTCGCTCCCGGGTGACGCAGGTACAGCGGAAGGAGCAGGGTCGACGCGCCGCGGGGAATTGCAACGCAGCCCGAGAACGGCCAGCGGAAACCCGCACAGAATCGGCGTCCAGCGACCGAAACGGTGCCGGAGTGAAGCAGCTGTGTCATGCGATGACAGTGCGATGATTCAGATGTATCATCCATCAGTACCGCCCGTACAGCATCGCGAAAGCGCCCGCTGGCTCCTCTTGATCCACGAGCTTCCGAAGGATCCCGCGTACCGGCGCGTCAAGATCGGTCGACGGCTCGCGCGCGTCGGCGCGGTCCCCCTCAAGAACTCGGTCTATGTCTTGCCGGTACGGACGGCAGCGCGGAAGGCTTTCAATGGATCCGGCGGGAAGTCGTCGAAGGCGGAGGCGAAGCGACCGTCGCGGAAGCCGGAAGGAAACGAAATTCGGTCGCCCCGATGACGCCAGGTCTTGCAGCCGCGATCACCGTTCGGCCGAGATTCACATCGCGGATTCGCAACGTTGGAACTCTTCGGACCACGTACACTCGCCGGAGTACACGCCGCAGAGTGCTTCCGAGGCAATCGCTGCGCACTGGCACAGCGGCGGCGCGTCGTAGCGAGAGAGATACCAGGTAGCGTCGACGCAAACGCAAGACACCTCGAGGACGGCGGGGCCGCACCCGACATCGACGGCGTATTCGCAGGTGCCCTCTCCGGTACAAAGGGCGATCCCGCGGTTCGGCGGTAGCTCCGCGGGACACTGCATGTTCTGCGGGTTTTGCCGGAGCCAGTGCCTCTCAGGCGAGCAGATGGCGTCGCCGTGCCAACAGAAGCTCCGAGGGTACGAGCATTCGAGGCCGGGACATTCGCACTCGTCGCCCGGCGTTGGTGTCGGCGGCGGACACACGCACACGTCCTCGCGCTGCCCCGCATCGTTGCCGCCCGTATTCTCCGGCGGAGCTTCGTCGCGCCCGGGACTCTGAACGCTCCGCCCTCCACAAGCGACACTGAGCGCGAACGCCAGAAACACCGAGCTTCGCGCGACTCCAGCCACCGCA
>DASUTR010000874.1:0-6893 GCA_036374535.1 Polyangiaceae bacterium | reverse complement strand
CGGTCACTTCGACTTCGAAGCTCGAGCGCTCGCCGCGCCAATCGACGCTGAACCTCGTGCCTACGACCTCGACGCGGTAGGGCCCCGCTTCGACACCCCAGGTCATTTTCGGGTGATGCACGATGCTTGCGACGAAACGCCCGCGCTCGAGCCGTAGCGCGGCACGCGTCGGTCCGAGCCGCGAGAGCTTTGCGTGCGAGCTTTCTTCGAACACCACTCGGCTGCCGTCGGAAAACTCGAGCGGCTTGGTCGTCGCAGCCGGCACCGAGAGCTCGGCGTTTTCACGCACGTCGCGCCCGTTCCAGCTCGCTCGCAAGACTTCGGGCTCCGCCGTTTGCCGGTACGCGAGGAGTCCGCCGCCGATTGCGACGGCGAACGCCGCCGCGAGGGCAAACGCGAGACCCCAGCGCGGCTGGCTCCTCCGCCGGCCGATGCGATGCGCCGCGGTGATGATGTTCGCCCGCTGCACGCCGAGACTCGCGGGAGGCGGGCCGTCGCCGAGAGCACGCCCGAGCGCGCGGCCGAAGAGCGCGAGGTCGTCGTTCACGGCTCCACCTCGATCTCGACGTCCATCTCGGGGCCGTCGCTCGCGATGGGCGACGACTGAACCCCGGACGCCGACGGCGCCTCTCGCTGAACGAACAGACGCACGAGATCCGGATTGTGCGAGATGAGCGACGTGAAACGCTTGTTCGCGGCGGCGAGCCTTCGCTTCGCCGTGGCGAGCGAGTAACCGCACGTCGCGGAGATCTCGTGGAGCGTCTGCCCCTCGAGGATGTGGAGGGCGAACACGATGCGCTCTTTCGCCGGCAGCTTGTCGAGGATCGATTTCGCGCGCAGCAAGAAGTCGCGCACCTCGACGTCGTGCACGAGGCTCGGATGGATCTCGGCGGGCTGCGACTCCCTCAGGAAAATGCGCCGCACCTCGCGCTTGCGAAGCTCTTCGTACACCGTATTCACGGTGATCGACTGAACCCACGAAGCGAGCTTCTCGGGCTCGCGCAGGGCGTCGCAGTGCTGCAGGATCTTCAGGAAGACCTGCTGCACGATATCGTGATGATCGGCGTCCGCGCCGAGTAGCCGCCAGACGAGCCGGTTCACGTCGTCGGCGAAGCGGGCGTAGAGGAGCGCCGCTCCGCGCATCGGCTCGTCGCGCACGCGCTCGAGGAGCTCGGCGTCGGCGCGCGCTCGGCGTTCGCGCGAGGCGCTGCGATCGTCCGTCGGATCCGGGGACGAATCGGCCGCAGGCGGAATCGGCCGCGCGCTCATCGGTTCGGCACCCTTACGGTACCATCCGGAGGGGGTGTTCGGGGCTTCCTTCTGCCGGCCGACCAGCCTCAGAGCTGCGCTCGTCTTCAATGTTCCTCGGATTCCTAGACTTCTCGGTGCTCAGAACGGAAAGACGGATGGGGAGCCGCCGGGGGTGCAGGAGAATACCTGGGTAACCCGGAACGCCTGCCCGCGAGACGCACATCCGTTCAGGGTCGGTTTCCGGGCCAGGGGCCTGTCCGGCCGGTGCCCAGTCAGCGCCGGTCATCGTGCGTCGTCGATTCTTCGGAGTACCTGCCGGACCCGGCTCTCGACGTCGCCGTCGACTTCGAGCACCTCGACGCCGAGCTCGAGCGAATCGTCGACGAGCAGTTCGCGCAAGGCTACGTCGACGGCGGCGCGCGTTCCGGTCTCGTCGTCGGACGCCGAGAAGCGAATACGGTCACGCACTTCGAGCGGCACGAAGACGACGAAATCGAGCGATTCGACGGCGTCGCGAATCCCGGGCAGCCACGCGTCCGTGTCGAACGAGTCGGCCTCCTCGTGCGTCTGGATGTACGCGAGAAAGTCGAGCGGGCTCCGGTCGAAGAGCACGTCGCCGCTGCCGCGACTCATTTCGACGAGGGAGCGCTCGAGCTGCGCGACGAAGTCGTCGAGGGAGGGCGGGTGCGAGAACTCGTGGCCGTCTTCTTCCATCAAATGGTACGGCTCGTCGACGTTCTCGTAGCGGGGCAGGCGCTCCGCGAGGGCGGCAAGCAACGTGGACTTGCCCGTGCGGTGGCTTCCCGAGATGGCGATGCGCATCGACCCATCTTACGAGAGAGGCGGCGTTTTACGGAGGAGTGAGGCGCCGCCGATAGATCGAGAGGTACAATACGGAGCTTTCGGGATCGTGGAGCAGCACGGCAATCCGTTCCGCCCCGACCGTCGCGCTCGCCTTCAGGTCCAGTTTCTCGAACGACCGGCTCCACGCGGGGCGACCGGACGGCGAGCGGAGGTCGAGCTGCCAGCGGTAGTCGTCGGCGAAGCGTAAGCCCCAGGCATTGCGGAACGACACCGGGATCCCTTGCTCGACGACGGTAGAGCGCACGGGACCCGGAGTGGCTCGCACGATGGTCGCGCCGGGCAACGTCTCTCGGAACGCGAGCTTGCGCTGTCGATCCCAGCGGGCGACGAAGTGCACGGCCGGAAGAGCGCAATCGATGTCGCAGCCGCAAGCCCCGCGCGGCGCCGGAGCTTCGAGGGGCACGCCGGTCAAGGCGAGGCGACCGCGGAACATGCCGGTCGCCACGAGGTCGCCCTCCGGCGAGGTCGCAGCGTCGGAGGCCGCCGCGTACGGATCGCCGAAGGACTCCGCGCGCACTTGCCGGCCGCTCGCGTCGAGCTCGACGAGGAACATCCGGAGCCTTTTCCGCGTCGCTTGCTCTTCGGGGGAGCAGCCCGTGAGGTCGAGCGGCGCTGCGGCCGGAAGCGGCGTTCCGAAATCGAGGTGTTGGTCGTACCCGCCCGCGACGAGCACGTTGCCGCCGTCCGTGAACGTGACCGCGGGACCGACGCCCCGCCCGGAGAACGGCGAGACGTGCACCCACGCGAGCCGGCCGCCGGCGTCGAACTTCGCAACGTAGAGCGCCGCGGCGTCGTGCGCGGAGAGCTCGGCGTCGCCGAGCTTGAACTTCCCGACGAAGATGCCGGCGACGGCGACGTTGCCGTGCGCGTCGAACGCCACCGAGGTCGCGTCGTTCTGCGTCGCACCGCCGAGGGCGTTGCTGAAGGCGTGCTTCCACGAATCCGTGAGAACGGCCAGGTACGAGCCGCGATGCCCCTTCGGGGCGGCAATGCTCTCTCCGCCGAAGTCGAGTCCGCTGCCCCGCACCCATCCCGCGAGCGCGAGCCGTCCCTGCGCGTCGAGCGCGCCGTCGCGAATCCCCGTTTTCGACCCGCTCGAACCCGTACTGGTCGCGAAACACTGGCGCGTCGGCGCTCCCGTGCTCGACAGCTCGACGACGGAGGCGCCTTCTTCCCGCCGTCCGTCCTTCGAAACGGTGAGCGGCTCGAGCCGCATCCAGTTCAAGACCAGAAAGCCGCGCGCGCCGCGGCTGAGCAGGCTCACCGGATCGAACGCGCGGCTAAACACCTTGCCGAGCGGTCGCACGAGCTCGAGCTCGACATCGCAGCGACCTTCGGGATCCTCGATGCCCCGGACACCGTCGATCGTACAAGCGCGATGACGTACGGCCGGCGCCCAGAGCTTCGTGCACGCAGGTCCTCGGACGCCACCCGCCGGCACGGAAGGCGCCGCTGCGGCTGCGGGCGCTTCCGGCGCTTGCCACAACCAACTGCGGCTCGCGGCGACACCAGGGTTCGTCGTCGAATTCGCCGGGAGTCGCGCCGGCGCGCTCGGAACGACAGGGGCCGGGTCTCTTGGCCGCGCGGGGCGGGGAGGTTCGGAATTCGTCGGGTACGGACCGCACTGCAACGCGAGTAACGGCGAAAGGAGCGCTACGCCGAGCTGACGTGCGCGGTCGAACGCGCCGGGGAGGCCCACGGCATCATCTTACCGCGGTAAGGAAGGGCGAGTCAGCGCGGATAGCCGCGCCACGCCCATTCCATGGTCTCGGGCAGTGTTTGCCCGAACACGCCGCCGTCGCAGTGGCCGGCGCCGTTCGCGAAGACGAAGCGGTAGTGGTAGTTCTTGGCGTCGAGCTCGCGCGCCATGCCTTGGTTGGCGAGCACCCAGTTGCGGTAGCCGCTCGCGGGCGACGTCGAGCCGTTGTCGTTCGAGCCGACCTCGAGGAATACGCGGAGCGGCTTCGGATCGCTCTCGGGAATGAGCGTCTCGTGGTAGCCCCATGCCCCGTGCGGGTACATGGCGCTCGAGGCCTGATTCGTGAAGGTGCCGGAGTACGTGATGATGCGGCGGTAGAGCTCGGGGTGAAACCACCCCATCGTGAAGGCGGCGGCACCGCCCGAGCTGCACCCGAAGCTCCCGCGGCCCTCCGGGTTCGTCGTGAAGCGCACGTCGTAGTCGGCGGCGACCTTCGGCAGGATCTCGGATTCGATGAAGGTCGTGTAGCGCTCGGAGACCGTGTCGTACTCGAGCCCGCGCTGGCTACCCGGACCGTCGCCGGGCCCCGGATTCAAGAAGACGACGACGAGCTTCGGCAGCCTATTTTCCGCGATCAGATTGTCGAGTACGGGGCGCAAGCGGTTCACGTAACCCGAGCCGTCTTGCACGATCATGAACGGCGCTTCGGTGTTCGCGGCGTAGCCGTTCGGTACGTACACCTGCATCTGACGATTGAAGGTTTGTCCGTTCGCGACGTTCGTCGGGTACACGGTGCTCCCGCTCGAGGGCAGCATCACGCTCGGGTGCAGCGTCCCGCGAGGGACGCCGCTCGGTACCGTGCCTTCGCGTGCAGGCGTGAAGGGCGAGTCGATGGTGAAATCGCCGTCGCCCTGCGTGCCCGGATCCGTGACCGAGCCGGCGGAGCCGCCGACCCCGCCCGAGCCTCCTGCTCCGGAACCGCCCGAGCCGGCAACGCCGCCGGCACCCGCGCCGCTCGCGCCTCCCGCGGGTGAGCCGCCGCCGCCCGAGCCCGCATCCGTGCGACCGCCGCCTGCCGTCGCTCCCGACGAGCCCGCCGCGCCGCTTCCGGCTGCGCCCCCCGTCGCGCTTCCCGACGTTCCGCCGAGCGGCGCGCCTGCGACTCCCGCCGAGCCCGGCGGCGCACCGCCCGTCGCGCTACCGCCGCTGGTCGCTCCGCTCGTGCCGCCGCTCGGCGCGCCGCCCGTCGCGCTGCCGCCCGCGCCGTCGCTCGGTGGTTCGGGCGTGCCACAGCCGAACAGCGCGAAGGCCGCCAACAGCGAGAGCTGACGCTTGCGGAGGAGCATGGCGGGCGCCCCTACCGTACCACGACGGCCTGGCGGCTCCGGAACGCTTCGCTCATCAAGAGCGTGCGAACGAGGACGCCGAGCTTGCCGCCGTTGTCGCGCGTGGTCCCGCCGAGATGCGCGATCCACGTGGGATCGTCGCGCTGGTCGAGGTAGCGGCCGAGCGCGAAGGTCATCAGATTTCGCGTGACGCAGAGGTTTACGCGCGAGTCGCCGGCGAGCACCGCCGCGAGCTCGAGCGCGCCCGAGAAGCGCGTGCCGTCGGGAAGCTCGCCCGACGAGTCCACCGGCAAACCGTTCGGTTCCGTCGTTCGATACCTGCCGATCGCGTCGTACGTCTCGAGGCCGAACCCGAGCTGATCCATCTCGATGTGGCAGCCGATGCACATGTCGTTGTTGCGGTGCTGCTCCATGCGCTGGCGCATCGTCAGCATCTGATTCGGATCGAGGTCGTCGGGGATCCCGATCACGTCGGGCGGCGGCGGAGTCACCGTCTCGCACAGCAAGTGCTTCAGCACGAATTCGCCGCGCTTCACCGGCGAGGTGCGCGTGGTCATCGACGTTGCCGTGAGCAAGGCGCCGAGCGTCAGGATGCCGCGCCGCTCGGTGCCGGTGGTGTCGGCTCGCCACATCTGCCCGGGAGCCACGCCGCTCTGGACGGGCAAGCCGTAGTGCGCCGCGAGCGTCGAGTCGACGTACGTGAAGCGCGCGCTCAGAAGCTCGGCGAGCGGGACGTCCGAGCTCAAAAAATCGGCGAAAAAGCGCTGAGCTTCTTGCTTCATCGACGTGTAGAGCGCGGGCGTGTAGGAGGGGAACGCGCGCACGTCGGGCTCGTGATCGAGCTCGCGAAAGTCGAGCCACTGACCGGCGAAGTTTTCGGACAGAGCCGCGGCGCGCGGATCGGCGAGCATGCGGTCGATCTGCGCGGAGAGCCCGGCGTCGGTTTGGAGCATCCCCGCATCGGCAGCCGCGAACAGCGCGGCGTCCGGCATGGTGCTCCAGAGTGCGTAGGAGAGACGCGTCGCGATCTCGTGATCCGTGAGCCGGCGCGGCGCCGTCGACGCGGGGTCGGGATCCACCTCGAGCTTGAACAAGAAGTTCTGGTTGATGAGCACCGCGGCGAGCGAGTAGCGAAGCCCGAGCGTCCGCGTCGCGCCGAGCATGGGCGCGGCGCGGAACGGCCCGAGCAACACGTCGACCTCCGCGGAGGTGACGGGCCGGCGGTACGCGCGGCGAGCCAGACCCTCGAGGATCGTCCGCATGCACGTTTCGCCCTGCGCCTCGACGTCGCACGTGACGACGGCGCTGCGCCGCGCGCTGTCGGCGAGCAGGTCGTCGACGAGCTTGTACGCCGCGTCTTCGTAGTCGCGCACGGCGGCCGGCGGCAGACTCAACGCCGCGCCCACCGTGTCGTAGCCCGCGGTCGCAGCATCGGCCTGGAACGTGTCGGCGGGGCGGAGCGACGTGCCGAGCAAGTCGCGCACCGTATTGTCGTATTCGACGCGGTTCAGGCGTCGCGCGGTCACCATGCCGGGATTCGCGGGTGCAGGAGGCGTCGGCGCGTCGGGGTCGATGATGCCGCCGCCCGTTCCGGTGCCGCCCGTTCCCGTACCGCCGGTGCCGGTCCCCGTTCCTCCGCCACTCGTCGTCGCGCCCGTTCCGGAGCCATTGCCCGAACCTGCCGTCGAGCCGCCGCTTCCACTCGTCGTTCCGCCCACGGAACTGCCGCCAGC
>DASUTR010000873.1:0-12097 GCA_036374535.1 Polyangiaceae bacterium | reverse complement strand
GCTGCCGCCCGTCGGACTCGTTCCACCACTCGAAGCGCCCGCGGCGCTTCCCGCGCTCCCGCCGGTCGCTCCGCCGCCGGTCGCGCTGCCGCCCATCGTGCTTCCACCCGTCGCGCCGCCGGTCGCGCTGCCGCCCATCGTGCCTCCACCCGTCGCGCCGCCGCCGGTTCCGCTCGCGCCTCCCAGCGCCGCCGCTCCGGAAGCGCCGCTGCTCGACGTTCCGCCGCTCGTCGTTCCCCCGGTGCGTTCCGCAACCTCGTCGAACGGCGGCTCGTCGTCGCACGCGGCGAGGGACACCAGCGGAAACCCCATGGCTACGACGAATCCAGAGAGACGCGACTCGAACGCGCGCATGTGCCGAGGGTACGCCCGCGCATCCAGGCGAGCTACGGATTCATCATGAGCAGTCAGACTCGAATGTTTCAATTCGAGGGACGTGGAGAACTCTGAGCCGTCTCGGCAGGGAGCGGGCTCTCGGTGTTGGGCCGGTACGTCCGGCGTTGGTTTCGGGCGGCACCGTGACGCTCTTGCGCTGCCCGCGCGCCCCGGTCGCCGTCAGAAGAGCAGCACGTCGCCTTCCGTGCCGCTCAGGCCGTGACGTTCGGCGCCCAGCACGAAGCCGGGCGTCGTTTCGATCTCGAGCCACACGAGCACCGAGCCGCCGTCGGTCGAGAGCACGGTGGGCGCGAGCGTCGCCTTGGGCAGCGGTTGGATGCGAACGCCGGAGAGCACGATGGGCGTGCTGAGCTCGACGGCGAGCTCGCGCGCGACGAGCTTCGATTTCAGCCGTCCCATCAGCTGATTCGTGAGCTCGCCCACCCAGTCGCGGGGGCGGCCGCCTCGCGGACACGCCGCCGTGATGAGCGCTTCGGTGCTCGCGAGCAGACACGTTCCTCGCACGCGCGTGCCCACGAAGCCGATCACGCCCGAGAGCAGCGGTTCGTCGTTCGTGCTCCACGCAGAGCCGTCCGCCAAGAGCCTCACGCCGTACGCCTCGAAGAGCTCCACGCACGATGCGGCGAGGAGCTCGGTGATCTGGGCGGCGACTTCTTCGTTTTGGTGCTTTCTCATGGGGTTCTCGAGAAGGTCACGCCGCGAGCTTGTTCGCGGCGATGACGAGGTGCTCCATCATGACCGGCTTGATGAGCCAACCCTTGGCGCCGCCGTTCTTCGCGCGTTCGATCATCGAACGCTGCGCTTCGGTCGTCAGCATGATGACCGGAAGCTTCTTGGTTCTCGGGTCTTGCTGCAGCCTGTCGAGCAAATCGAGCCCGCCGAGCCTCGGCATGTTGACGTCGAGGATCACCAGCGAAAAGTCGCTCTCGGCGAGGCGATCGAGCGCGTCGATGCCGTCACAAGCCTCGACGGTCGCGAAGCCCGCGTTGCCGAGGGCCCGTGCGACCTCCTGGCGAATGGTTTCCGAGTCGTCGACGATGAGCACTTTCTTCACGGGTCACTTCCTAGTGGGTTAGCGGTTCTGTGGTTTGATCCGTCCACGCGGTCGGATCGGGGTTCTTCTCCTCGGCGTCGAGGAGCTTGCCTTGCGGAAAACGGAAGAGCCAAGTCGTGCCGCGGCCCTTTTCGCTCTGAATCTCGATGCGCCCGCGCATCGCGGCGACGACGCTCTGTACGGCCGCGAGCCCGACGCCGCGCCCCGACACGTCGGAGACCGCCTGCTTCAGCGAAAATCCTTCCGACACGAGGGCGCGCTCGAGGTCCGCTTGCGTCGCGACCGGAATCTCGCGCTTTTCGGCATGACGGCGCACCTCGTCCCAATCGATGCCGGGCCCGTCGTCGCGCACCTCGATCAGGAACTCACCGTTCTTCAACGTCGTGGAAAGGCGGACGTTGGCGGGCAGCGTCTTGCCGAGGTTGCGCCGCTGGTCGTCGCTCTCGATGCCGTGATCCGCCGCGTTGTTGAGCACGTGCGGAAGTACGCTCCAGAACGGCGACCAGCGACCGGGCGAGAGACGCAGATCGTTGTGTTCGATGACGATCTTGGGCGCCGTCTTGCCGAGCTTCTGGCACGCCGTCGCGAGCATTTCGCGCGCGCGTCCGAGCCGCCACGCCGTCGGCTCGAGCCGGAGTCCGCGCACGAGATCCTCGATTGCGGGGAGCGGCAGGCGCCGGTCGATCGCTTCGAGCAGGCGCCGGTACTCCTCTTCGGAAACTTGGAGGAACGCCGTCGCGCCCTCGATGATGGGGTCGATGCGGCGCCGCAGTGCTTCCCACGCGTCGGCGAGCGTCGCGCGCTCCTGGGCCGTGAGCATGTTTTCGCCGCGCTCGCGCATCGCGTCTTCGAGCGAGTGGCACAGCGTCGAGATACGCGTCAGGCCGAAGAAGCGCGCATTGCCTTTCAGCGTGTGCACGTCTCGACGGAGCGCCTCGGAGGTAGGACCCTTCGGATCCTGCACCACGCGCCGCACGAGGTTCGACGCTTCGCGCCAGAAATCCAGGAATGCGCGGCGGTCGCGCACGAACTGATCGACGAGGACCGAGAATTCGTGCTGCTCGGCCACGGCTCGCTGGCGCTCGATCTCGGCCGTCACGTCGGTGAGCACGATGACGACGCGGTCGAGGCTCTCGCCGTTCATGACGGGGTGGTAAGTGAGCTCGAAGTGACGGCCGCGCCCGACGAGATTTTTCGGCAGCTGCGCGATGGCGACGACCGCCGGCATCATGCCGTCGACGAATTGAAGCCAGGCCATTTCGGCCCAACCGCGCGACGCGGGGTCGATGCGCTCGCAGAGCTCCCACAGCGTGAGCTCGTTCGGCAGCCGGCCGAGCCAAGTGCTCAGGATCGCCGAGCGCTCAGCGAGGAACGTGCCGTCCGGGCGCGCCGTAAGAAAGCCCTGGTCGACGCTGTCGAGGATCAGCCGGAGCTCGTCGTTCTTCACGGCGAGGCGGTGCTCGCGGTCGCGCACGGCGTCCGCCATGTCGCCGAATACCGTGGCGAGCCGTCCGACCTCGTCCTCGATGATTCCCGGCGCCACGAGCGCTTCGGGGGGCTCGCTCGCGCCGCCGCGCGCCAGGCGCTTCGCGGCGCGCTCGAGGCGTCGAATCGGCGAAACGACCATCCGCCCCATGACGATGAGAATCGCGCCCGCGAGGCACACGGCCGTGGCGAGCGAAACGATCAGAATTTGTCGAGAAATTTGCGCGAGCGCGGCGGCCTCGCGCGCCGTCGAGAAGCGTACCGAGAGCGCCCCCACGGTCTTGCCGTCGGGGCCGACGATCGGTTCGACGGCGCTCACCGAGTCCGTATCCCGCGCCCGCGCGGATTTCGCCGCACCTGGAAGACCGAGCGGACGACCGCCTGCGCGGTGGAAGCTCGCGAGCGGCGTCGCGGCGGTCTTCTTCTCGATGGCGTCGATCGACCAAACCTCGACGTCGATCACCTCGGGATTGCGGGCGAGATCGTCGACGGCGCGGCGGATCTCGATCTCGTCGCCGAACACGACGGCGGGCATCACCGAGAGCGACGTGAGCTTCGTGACCATGTCGGCCGCGACTTCCTTGGACTGCATCGCGGTCTTGCGCGAAGCGCGCTCGACGCCGAAGTAGGCGCCGACGGCGACGGCCGCGACGAGCAGGACGACGGGAACCGTCAGCCGCGTTCCGAGCGGAACGAACACGCGGCGGCGGGTGGAACGGCCGGCGGTCGAATCAGAAGATGATGACATCACCTTCGCTCCCTGGGTTGGCGGTGCCGGTGTACTTGAATCCGGATTCGTCGAAGGTTCCCTCGAGCGTCACGGTGATTTCGTCGCGAATCGTCCGAAACTCGAAGAGGAGCTGGGAGCCCGAAGGCTTCTGCCGTCGCTCGACGAGCCGGCGATCGAGCGCCGAAGGAAGCCCGATCTGAAGCGTCACCTGGAGCTGCAAGAGCCGCGTCTTGATGCGCCCCATGAGCTGGTTCGTGAGCTCGCGAATCCAGTCGCGCGCTTGCAGCGGTTGGAGGCTTTTCGCCTTCGTCAGTCCGAGAATGGGCGTCGGGACGAACAGCGTGAGCGTGCCGTTCATGCCCTGACCGTTGAACGTGATGGTTCCGCAATGGCCGTCGGGCAGGCTCGCCGGCCTCACCGGACGCCGAGGCATCGGCGCGACCGCGACGCCGTAGCTGTGAAAGAGCTCGACCGTCGCGCTTTGCACGATCGTATCGAGGAGGCTCGGCGCGGATTTCATGCGCCGCCTTCGCCGCCCTCGTTCGCGCCCGCGGCGCCGCCGGTCGAAGGGGAGCCGGCCGTGGACGTCCCGCCGGCTCCGGCGCTTCCACCGCGCGCGCTCGTGCCGGACGTTCCGCCGCCGCTCGAGCCGCCCGACGTGCTTCCGCCGCGGCCGGCTGCGCGGCAGCCCGGCGCGGACTGATCGACGAGGCAGCCGGTTTCCGCCTCGTGCCCGACCTCGATGCAGGCCACCGCGGAGGACACGACGAAGGGAAACAGGAGCGCCGCGGAGGAGAGGACGTGTCGCATCAGAAAAGCGTCTCCTTTGGAGCGGAGGTTTGCGCGCTCTCGCTCTGGGGCTTCGCCGGTTCGGGGTCGAGGTGAAACTCGAGTCCGGCGAACACGGTGAGGCGGTTGACGTACGAGAGCTCGGCCTCGTTCGGCACGTCCGACAGGTAGCGAGGGAGCCCCTGGCGCGGGCCCACGACGAACGGCTCGCGGCTGGCGAACGAGTAATCGGTGCCGAGCGTGTAGCCGACGCCTTCGAGCACGGAGCCCGTGAGGGCGGCGCGCAGGCGGAGCGAGGCCGGTGCTTCGGGGCGGGGGCTCAGGTTCGAGGGGTCGCCGCCGTAGTAGGCCTGATCGGCGATGCGGCTGCCGAGGTAGCTCGCGGCGAGCGCGACGGCCGTGTCCTTGCCGAAGGTGTAGATCGCGCGGGCGTTGCCGTACACGCGCGGCGCGACCGTCATGGGCACCGTATCGCCGACGCCGAACTGCGCGTTCCGTGCTTGCTCCTCGGGAGTGAGCTGCCGCTCGGAAGCCGTCACCATCGAGTTTAGCCCGAGCCTCAGGCGGTTCTCGGCGAGCGAGGCCTCGTAGCCGAGGTTTCCGCCGTACGTTTTCACGTCGGCGACGTTCTCGAAGCGCGAGACGGCGGGCGCTTGCGCCTTCACGACCTGGAGCTCGATGAGGTTGCTCCAGTCCGCGTAGAAGCCGCCGAACGTCAGCGTGTGGCCGTCGCTCTTGAACGTCGTCATCGCTTCGTAGGACGAAACCGTTTCGGGCTCTAGCCCGTCGGGGTTCGGCAAGAGCCGCCCGTTCACGATGTTCTGCTCGAGGAAGCTCGGCGCGCGGAACGCCGTAGAATAGATGAGCTTGACCGAGAGCTTCGGATCGGGCGTCACGATCAACGCCGCGCGCGGCGAGATGGCGTCGCCCGTGTAGTCGTTGCCGAGCCGCGTATCGAGATCGGCGCGCACGCCTGCGTTCAGCGCAGCGTAGGGGAACGGACGCACCGTTTGCTGAATGTACGCCCCGAGCGCCTGCTCGTCGGAGATGTCGTGTCCGCCCGCGTGCCAGCGCGTGAACGCGGGGTCCGAGCCGTACGAGAGCCCCGTGCGATCGTCGAACGTCACGAACTCGTAGGCCGCGGTGCGCAAGCGCCCGTCGACGCCCACCATGGTGGTGTAGGCGCCGTCCGCGAACCAGTCGTACGTGGATTGCACCTCGAGCCCGAGCCAGCGCGAATAGAAGTACGCTTCCTTGCGGCAGGGTCCGAGGGGACCCGCGGGACACTGCTCCGGATCGATCACGCCGAGCGGCGTGCCCGGCGGGAGCTCGTCGTGGTCGATGACGTAGCGCGAGTTGCCACGCTTGCTGTACCCGAAGTACACGCGCCCCATGCCCGAGACGTGCTCGGTGAGGCGCTTCTGGTAGCGAACGTTCGCGAGCGCGAGCGTGTAGTCGTTGCCGTTGCGGAGATCGTCGTACGCTGCGGGCGCCCGGTTCTCGAACAGGTCCATCTGCGGCATTGCGAGCCGCGTCATCGTGATGCGCGTCGTCGCGCTCACGTCGCCGAGGTCGAGTCGCCCGAACGTGCCGAGCGTGCGCTGGTACCACTGCTCGTACACGGGTCCGCCCCACTTGCCGGGCTCGGCGTGCGGTCCGAGGTCGACGCCCGGAAGCGGCTGCTCGGCGAAGCTCATGTGCGGACCCTTGCGATCCGCGTAGTCGAGCGAAAGGAGCGCGCCGCCCGGCTGCCCGAAGAGCTCGAACTCGTCGGCGACGCCGGCCGAGTAGCGGTTGTCGTGGCCGAGGCTCCCGAACCCGTCGGGCGCGCGCACGCCGCCGGAGACGTCGAGCGGCGGCGACATGCCGAAGCTCGTCGCGGCGTGGACGCCGCGGTAGTCCCGGGGAGTCTTCGTCACGACGTTGATCACGCCGAGCATGGCCTGCGCGCCGTAGAGCACCGAGCCGGGTCCGAGGATCACCTCGATGTGATCGACCACCTCCATCGGAATGTCGTGCAGGAATACGGCTCCGCCGCCTTGCTCGTTCACCACCATGCCGTCGAGCACGACGAGCACGTGGCTGTTCGAGTCGCGCGAGAGCGCCACGCCGCGTGCGCCGACTTCGGCGGTTCCCATGCGGCTATGTGCGAACATGCCGGCAGAGAGGTAGTTCAAAGCGTCGTCGAGGTTCTTGATGCCGAGTCGGCGGAGCTCCGACGCCGTGATCGTCGACGACATGGCGGGCGCTTCGGATGCGCGCTCGGCCGAGCGCGACGCCCCCGTGACGACGTTCTCCTCGAGGACCTCGAGCAGGTTGCCGACGTCTTCGGCGCGAGCCTCGGCCCCGGCGAGCAGCGTGGCTGCCAGAATCGCGACCGATGCCGACTTCGCGCGCGCCATCAGTAGATCCTCGCGAGCTTCAAGACGGCCGAAGGAAAATCGAGTTTTTGTTTTTTGGCCTGGCTCAAGTTGATGCTCATGCGCGGCTTGCCGTCCGCGACTTCGACGCCGAGCACGGCGCCGCGCGAAACGTAAGATTCGACGGCGGCCACCGTGAGCACGCCGGACTCGACGAACGCCGACGCGATGGCCGGTACCTCGCCGGCGAGCCCGGGCGTGACGTAGACGACGAGCGCCCCGCGCTTCTTGCTCTCGGCGACCAGGCTCGCGGCGCTCGCGTACGGCACGGTCTGCACGCGCAGGGCTCGGCCGCCCACTGAGCCGATGTCGTCGAGCGCCTTCGCGAGCTGAATCGAGGCGCTCGCCGAGTCGGCGTCTTTCGACCGCTCGACGATCACGATGACCACCGAGCCGCCGCTCCTTGCGGCGAAACTCCGCTCGAACGGCAGAATGCGCGTGATGATCTGCGCCTGTACGGACGCGGGTGCCGTGGGCGACTCGGCGGCCGCGATCGACGAGAAACCCGCGACGACGAGGCAAATGCCCGAAGCAAGCAGCGCGCGTCGCGACACGAAAGAAGCGGCCGGAAGCGCTTCATGCGTGGCGCGCCCCGCGCACGCGAGGGGCGTGCGCTCGGGTTTCGTGGGTTCTGGTTGCCGCGCGGTCATCGAAGGATTCGGAAGGTCGGAGTTTTCGTCGTCATGCGAAAAGCCGGTGCGGAGGTGCCGTGCCGGCTCTTCTGTTGCCGCGGTGCCCGCGGCCGGGCCTCTAACGGGCGATGTCGCAGTCCTCGAGCTCACTGCGGAAGTCTCGGACCTCCCACATCTCCATGAGCTCACTGATGTTGTTTGCGCAAACCACGTCGAATTGCGAGTCGGTGAAGGTCTCGAGCTCACGGCCGAAGGCGACGACATCGTACGAGAGATTCACGACATCGTAGCCCCAACCGAAATAATCTTGAGTGATGAGGGCGTGCACCAGGCCGTCGCGTACGGAATGGAGCGCGTCCTCGGGCGCGTCGAAGCCGACGACCTTCATCTCGCCGGAGCGAATCTTCGCCGACCAGGACGGCGCGAGCGTCTCGAGCTCCGCTTCGCGCAGAACGCGGCCGCGCGCGAGGTAAAAGCCCGTGACGTCGGGATGCTCGGCCACGACCTCTTCGAGGATCTGCGTGCAGCCCGCCTTGTTGGCCTCGTCGTCCTTGCCGCAGGTGGTGACCGAGACGATCTCGAGGTTCGGATAGCCGGCGATCGTCTCTTCGAAGCCGCTCATGCGTTCGATATACGTCTGCGAGCTGCTGAGCGTGCCGCGCGTCGAGCCGGCGGCCGTCATGATCGCGATCTTGCCCTGCTGCCCCATGAGGTCCGCTAGCGTGCGAGCCGCGGTCTCCGCGCCCGCGCGGTTCGAGATCCCGTAAAAGGTCAGGCGCTTGCTCGAGGGCGCGTCGCTGTCGAACGTCAGCACGGGGATGCCGGCTTCGGCGGCACGATCGATGACCGGCGTCATGAGTTCGGGGCTCAAGACGGAGACGCCGAGCGCGTCGATCTTGCCTTCGTCGATGGCGGCCTCCGCGGCCAGAACCTGCGCCTCGGGCGTGTCCTCCATGGGGTCGAGCAGCACGACCTCCACCTCGTTTCCGCTGGCACTCGAGAGATCGCGAGCAGCGAGCTCAGCCGCGTGCCGGCTGACATCGAAGAACGTATTGGTCGCCCCCTTGGCGAGCCAGCCGACCGTCACCTTTTCGGCTGCTCCGGACGCGTCGCCGTTCTGGGTGCACGCGGTCGCGGCAGCGCAGGCGACGAAGGTGATCGAGGCGGCGAGGCGTCTCATTGAGGTTCGGTGTGGCGGGGAAGCGAGGGGTGGACGTGCTCCGTGCGGAGCGGGGTTGGAAGCGTGCGGAGTTGATCGGACGGTGCGTGGCGTGGGAACGGCCAAATTCCGAGTTTTGAAATGGTTTCGTGATGATTTCTAGGTGGATTAGCGCGCGTGTGCGCTGGTCTCGCCCCTCGGCCAGGGGTGTTTGTGGGCGCACGTGCGCGCGAGGAGGCGCGGCCGCTACTCGTGCGCATTTCCCGTCGAAACGGGGAGTTCCGAAGCATCCCTCTCGCCTTCGGGCACGAACCGGCCGTGCGTGCTCGGCGAGGTGTCGTTCGTCGCGGCCGCGGTCCCTGGGCGTTCCTCGTCGGATTGCGGCGCGGGTCTGCGCGAGCGCGTTGCCTCGAACGCCCGCTTCGAGCGGAGGCTGCTCCTCTGCTGCGCGGGCTCGGCGCCGCTCCGCGCCTCGGGCCGCCGCTTTCCGCCGTCCCAGGGTGCCACGATTTCGCTCGGAATGAGCAGCGTCGCGGCAAGGACCGGCACGCACGCCGCGCCGACCAGCAAGACACTGGTGGCCCAGCGCCAGCGTCCGAGTCGAGCGAGATGCGCGAGCACCGACATCGAATTTAACCGACTGAACCTACGCTCTCGGCCGGGGCCCTTCCATCGAATTGCGCCCGCGATTCCGCCGAACGGCGCCGTTTTGTAGCGAGAGATGGGCCGATGTGCGCCGTCCCCATCCATCGACGTACGTCGTCACCGCAGGGAAGGTGTGTCCGGGTCCGAGGGTACGCAGGCGTTCGACTACGATCGCGGTGAAAGCTCTCCGCTCATCGGCCGAGCTCGTCGCACACGCCGCCTTGGTCGACGCCGGTTTCGTCGAAGTCCTCCTGGCCGTTGTCGCACCGGTTGCCCACGAACGAGGGCCCAGGCCAGTGCGCTTGCAGCACGTGCGCCACGAACTCGTCGTCGGAGCCTTCGCAGTGATTGTCGTCGCACGTCGGTGCGTCGGGATCGACCGAGCAATCGTTGGGATCCGGAAACCAACGTTTCGGATCGGCGTCGGCTTGGCCGCAGTGCGGGTAGTAGTCGTAAACGTTGCTGAAGCCGTTGGCGTCGCGGCGCGCGACGCCGACCTGGAACATCCAGTGGCGGACGAGCGTGTGGTAGTTGTTGCATCCGGTCGTGAGCCACGTGTAGCCGGCGCCCGCAAAGCTCTGGCCGAGATCGCCGATCGTGCCCGCGCAACGCTCGATTCTCGGTTCGAGGTTCCGCTCGTCGTCGCGAAATCCCGTAACGGCGAAGGTAAAGTCGGTCTCTCGGCTGAGCGACGACGTGCTCGACACGAGGGCGCTCGTCGGCAGATAGAACCGCCATTCGTTGTCGATGCTGATGAACCCCGAGGCGAGCGACGGGAGCACGTGGAAGTGGAGATCGAGCAGGATCTCTTGGTTGCTGAGCTGGTAGATACGCGTCTTCAGCTCCTCGAAGGCCTGGATCGTCCGGGCTTCGGTCTGCTCGTCGATGCGAAGATCGAAGCGCTGGGATTGCTCCGTGCAGCGCTCGTCGTTCGGAGCGACGAAGTCGAGCGAGCTCGCCTGGAAGCTCGTGCGTGAGCCGTCGTCGAACACGAAATCGAAGCAGACGTCGTCGCCCCACATGTCCGGGTCGTCGCGACAGGGCTCGCCGACGGCGCAGCTCTCGATGTTCCGCACGATCACGACATCGACGTCGAGGTTCGAATCGGGCGGCGTCGGAAGCCCCGAGTCCTGCGACCCGGATTCCGGAATGCGTTCGAGCACGGAGCCCGAGGTCTCACCACACGCGACCGCAGCCGACGCGGCGAGCGACGCGGCGACGAAAGAGGAACGAAGGAGCGTGCGCGTCGTCATTGTCCCCATCCGATCCCGGCGCTCGCCGCGAACCAAGGTCCGCCGACGGCAACCGAAGTGTTCTCGTCGACTCGCCCCGAGACGCTCTGGAACGAATAGCCAGCTTCCGCGCCGAGCGTGAAAGCGAGGTGCCACGCCTCGACTCCCGAACCCGCGTACAACACGGGGCCGCCCCACATGCCGGCGACGACGCCGCCGCGCGCTTCGCCCTCGTCCATGGGCGAGCCGACGAGCCGCGCGAGCCCGACGCGAAATCCCGGGCTCACTTCGAGCCACGCGGGGTCGAGCCACAGCTTGAACGAAACGCGGGGCGCGGAGCTCCAGGTCGAGGCTCGAACCGAGCCGAGCTCGGCGTCGGTCTCCAGTTGAGCTGCGATGAGATCGATGTCGCCGCCGAGCCAGTCCTCGCCGAAGTTCCAACCCAGCCGGGCGCCTCCGCCCCAACCGACGCCGAACCCGTCGAACGGCCCCTGGAGTTGCGCGACCGCGAGCACGTGGGCGATCCGGCCGGAGCGCGCGCCGCGCGTCACGGCGCGCTCCTCGGCCATGTCCTTGATTTCCGGCGGAGGCGGCTCGAAGCCGGCGGCCCGGGGCGGCGGGTCGGGGAAGGTGAGCTCCATCCAGCTCGTGAGCACGAGCTCCGCGATGGCGAGCGCGACGGCCCGACCGGTCACGTCGACCTCGTGCGTCGCGAGCGCCAGGGTTCGTTCGAGACTCTTGCCCGTGACCGGGTCCGTGACGCGCAAGTGGACGTGCTTGCCGGCGCACGTCACGTCGACGCGCGTTGCGTGACTCGGGGCGGCGCGCGGCGGGACCACGCGCGCGTCGAGCTCGAGCTCGGTCAGGCGCAGCACTTCGCTTCGAGCGACCGAGAGGCACGGATCGATTTCGACCGTCACCTCGAGTCCCCGCTCCGAGCTAGGTCGACCGGTGAGCGCAAGGGCCACGGCGACCAAGGCCGAGGCATGCATCATGGATCATCCCGCAAGCCTCCGGAGCGTATCACCTGCTGGAGCCTGAGCCCCTTCGGGTAGTTTCGGCGATAGAGTTCGGCCCGGTCGCGGGCCATTCCGTTCTCGCCGGCCGCCGCGTAAGCCTCGACCTCGCGGGCGAGCGCGTCTTCGGCGAGCGCAGACCGCTTGCCGGAAAGGGCGCGGGCCTGAGCAAAGGCCTGGGCGGCTTCGCGCGGCCGCCCGAGCGATTCGAGCAGGACACGGCCCCGCGTGAACGCGGCGAGCGGCGCTCGCGGATCGCCCGAATGACGATCGGTGATGGCCCTGAGGTAGCCGAGCGCTTGCTCCGGTCGGCCTTCTTTCCTCGCCTTGTCGGCGCTCGCGAACAGGGCCTCGGCCGACGATGGGGCTTCACGCGTCGCTGTGTCACGCGCGGCGGGTGCGGCGCTCGCCGCCTCGCTGGCGAGCTTTTCCTCGAGCGGGGGAAACGTTCCCGCTTCGCCCCCGTTCAACACGCGCGAGCCGCCGTTCCACGAGACGATGACGCGGCCGCGATCGACGCTCACCTCGGAGCTCGACTG
>DASUTR010000872.1:0-5384 GCA_036374535.1 Polyangiaceae bacterium | reverse complement strand
CGTGCCGTGTTCGTGTTCGTGCTCTCGGCCAACGGGTGGGAGCAGCAGGCAAAGCTCGAGGCTCCGAGCGACGCCGCCGACCAGGCTTTCGGCGAAGCCGTCGCGATCTCGGGCAACACGGTCATCGTGGGTGCCAGGTCTTTTTCGGGCCCCGGCCCGGCCTATGTCTACGTTCGTTCGGGAACGTCTTGGAGCGCGCCGGTGGCGCTCGCTCCTGACGACGGCGTCGACGGCGACTGGTTCGGAGCCGCCGTGGCGATCTCGGGAGATACCGCCGTCGTCGGGGCGCCCTTCGCAGAGACGGGCGTCAACGAATGGGGCACTGAAGGCGCCGTTTACGTTTTTACCCGTTCGGGCTCGTCCTGGCTTCAAACGAAGAAGCTCTTCTTGCTGGATGGCCTATCGAACGATGCCTTCGGTGCGTCCGTCGCTCTGACGGAGTCGACCCTCCTCGTCGGTTCGCCCACGTACCCCGAGGGCGCATTTCAAGGCGCAGCCTACTTTTTCGGCCGCTCCGGCACGGAATGGTCGCCTCCCCAAAGAGTCAAGATCGAGCGACCGAAGTGGGACGAATTCGGATACCGGGTCGCACTATCTCAGGATCTCGCCGTGGTCGGCGCGCGCTCCTATCCCATCGAGCGCCCGGAAGCGAACCTCGCTTTGGCCGACACCGGCGACCGTGTGGGCGCGGCCTTCGCCTACGAGAGGTCTGCATCCGGATGGACACAGCTCGGCGACGGTTTGTTCGCTGACGATCGACGTGGCTACGACTGGTTCGGTACCTCGGTGGCCGTTTCGAACGGCCGGGTCATGGTGGGCGCGCCCGGCGCCGATACCGTCTACCTGTACGAGCCGTTGGCGAGCTCGGCTGTCGACGGCCGCATCGGTCGGCGCGGACTCGACGACTTTTTCGGTGGTTCCATCGCTTTCGAGAACGACGTCGCCGTGGTCGGCTCGGAGTACGGTCGAAACGGCGCGTACGTGACCGAATTCCTCGTGCCCGATGGGGGTTCGTGCGGCGCCGATTCGGACTGCCGGGCTCGTCATTGTGTCGCCGGGGCCTGCTGCAACGCTGCATGTTCCGGCGTCTGTGAAAGCTGCTCCTCCGGCACCTGCACGCCGCTTCCCGGTACCCCGTGCGGCTCGTACCTGTGCACCGCGGAAGGCGGCGACTGTCCCACCACGTGCGTGGCGCACGTCGACTGCGTCGATACGCACTACTGCCAGAATGGCGCCTGTGTCCCGCGAGAAGAAAGCGGCGCGAGCTGCCGCGAGGCACGCACGTGCGCGAGTAGGACATGCATCGACGAGAAGTGCGGCGGGACGCTCGAGATAGGTAGAGAATGCTCGAACGCGGCCGAGTGCGAATCGGGCTTCTGCGTTGACGGCTATTGCTGCAACGAGCAGTGCCGCGGACAATGTGAGGCCTGTGACCTGCGTGGCGCGCGTGGAACCTGTTCTCCGGTCGAGGGCGCCCCCCACGGTGCTCGAGCCGCGTGTGATGGATCCGGTATCTGCGCCGGGCGCTGCGACGGTGAACACACCGCGCGCTGTAGCTACGCTACGGCAGAAACTCCGTGCGGCAACAGCTGCAGCAACGGCGAGCAGACCAACGAAGGTTGCAACGGCCAGGGCGCTTGCGAGGAGCGCGAGCGGTTCTCGTGTGCGCCCTACGTTTGTGCCGGCGACGGCGAGTGCGGCTCGAGCTGCGAGAGAACGGCGGACTGTGCGGCCGGCTACACCTGCTCGAACGGGAGCTGTGAACCTCGATCGACTTGCGCGAACGCGCACACCGCCGAAAGTCCCGACGGCACGACGGAGGATTGCTCGCCGTACCTCTGCGCGGACGGCGGCTGCAAGAGCCGCTGCGATTTCGCGGACGACTGCGTGGAGGGCTATGCGTGCCACGAAGACGAATGCGTTCTCGCGCCGTCGAGGTCCCGTGTTTCGAAGAAAAGCGGAGGATGTAACGTAGGGAAGACCCACGCTTCGGAGGAGATCTCCGCGCTCGTGAGCGTGCTTCTCGTCGCGCTTGCAGCGATGGGGCGCGGGTCACGCCGTGGTCGTTCGAAGCGACGAAGGAACGAAAGCGAGCCGGACGCGTGAGCGCTTGCCTTCGCGTGGTGCGCGGCCCCGCATCGCGAGGCGTCGGGTGGCTCGTCACGTCGTTGGCGGTTGCCTCGCTCATCCTACGATGCGGGGACGATTCGCAGGACGGCGACGGCGGCGACGACTCGCACGCGCGCGGTGGCGAGAGCGGCGCTGAAGACGGCGGCGCGCCGGGGCGTGGCGGCGCCAACGCCACGGGCGGGCAGGGTGGGACTCCAGAAACGGGCGGAACCTCCACGGGCGGAACCTCCACGGGCGGACGGGGCGGAACGGCTGGTCGGAGCGGCGGCGACGCGGGAGAACCCTCGTCCGGTACGGGCGGCGAAGATGCGACCGGTGGCTCCGACTCGGGGAGCGGGGGCGGTGGGACGAGCGGAATGCCGGGCGGCGGGGAAGGTGGCCTCGCGGGCGAAGGCGGGAGTGGCGGCGAACCGGGTTGCCAGGACCCTCCGGCGTCGACCTTTTGCATGGACGACCTGAGCGGTGTCGGCACGGCTGACTTCGAGGTGAAGTTCACGATTCGCGCCGGCGGGCAGGCCCTCGTCTACGCCATCCTCGGTCAGCGCGAGCGCTGCGAGCACTCGTATTTCTGGTCCGCCCGTCTGCTCTACGGGGGGCTCTACTTCGAGGTCGACGACAACGACCAGAATTACACGGCCTGCTACTCGCCGGTCCTTTTGAACGACGCGCAGATTCATCGCGTGGTCGTGCGGCGAACGTCGGGTATCCTGTCGATCGTCGTCGATTGCGGACCTCCGACAACGTGCGCTGCTCCGACGGATCTCTCGATGCCGATGGCATCGCTCGGCAATCCTACGAACGACCCGTGCATCGGCAGCGGTACCGTCCCGCTCGAAGGGCAAGTGCGCGATCGTTGCGTTCGACCACTCTGACCGTGCGCACGGTCTTCGCACACGCGGGAGCATGTGCGAACAAGGGCCGGTTCTTCCGGGGGCGCGCGCCGCGGCGTGAGGTGGCTCCGCACGCGCTTTACGCCGTTGGAACGGCTCTTGCTGGTTGCTCCGCGTGGGCTGGTGTCCGTTGGGCCGAGCTGCCAAGATGCGCGCATGGTTTCCGAGGCGCGAGCGCCCGACGACGAGCAAAGCACGACGACGTCGGCGGGGAGCGACGTCCATGGTGTTCCGCTCGTGAGCGCCGCCGTGTCGGGGCTCGTCGTCGCCTGGTACCGGGAGGACACGAGCCGCATCGGAGAGCTTGCGATCGTCCCCGACGACGGTTCCATGGTCATTTTGGGGCGCGGAGCCCTCGACACCGAGCCGCGCATGCGTTTTTTTCGACCGCGCCCCGGTCGGCTCGAACCGACGGAGCCGCTGGCGTCGCGCGGGCTTTCGCGGCGACAGCTCGAGCTCGTCTCCGACGGCGACGGGCTCCGAGTGCGGCGCGTCGGCCGTTGCCCGATGCGGATCAACGGCGTCGAATGCGACGAGGGCGTGCTTTCCCCCGGTGACACGCTCGCTTTTCGCCAAGAGCTCGTGATGCTTTTCGTCCGGCGGCCCGCTTGCCCGCCGGCGCTGACGCATCATCGACCGGCGTCCAGCGAGCCGTTCGGCGGCGCGGACTCGCTCGGAATCCTCGGCGAGTCGCCCGCGGCGTGGAGACTGCGCGACGAGCTCGCTTTCGCTGCGCTGTCCGGCCGACACGTCCTGCTCGTCGGTGACAGCGGTACGGGCAAGGAGCTCGCCGCGCACGCCATTCAGCGCTTGTCTTCGCGTGCGGACCGCCCGTTCGTGGCTCGCAACGCAGCAACGCTCCCACCGAGCCTCATCGACGCCGAGATGTTCGGTAACCTCAAGAATTATCCGAACCCCGGAACGCCGGAGCGCTCCGGGCTCGTGGGGCAAGCCAACGGCGGTTTCTTGTTTCTCGACGAGATCGGCGAGCTGCCGCTCGAGCTCCAGTCACACCTCTTGCGCGTGCTCGACTCGGGCGGGGAATACCAGAGGCTCGGCGAGTCCGCGTCTCGCCGCTCGGACTTTCGCCTGCTCGCAGCGACGAACCGCGATCCTGCCGAGTTGCGCCACGATCTCCTCGCTCGGCTCACGGTCAAGGTCGAGCTGCCGCCGCTTTCGGAGCGCCGTGAAGACATCCCGCTGCTCGTTCGTCATCTCGTCACGAAAGCGGCTGAGGGCGACTCGGAGTTCGTCCGGCGCTTCACGGAACGCGTGCCGGGCGGGCTCACGAGCGCGAAGGTCGATGCAAAGCTCATCGATGCGCTTCTGCGCTGGGACTACATCGGCAACGTACGCGAGCTCGAAGCCCTCTTGTGGAAGGCGATCGGAGCGAGTACCGGCGAATTCATCGCCCTGCCGGACGGCTTGACGAACAAGCCGGTCGTTCGGAACGCGACCGTCGCCGCGGGGGAAAGCCTCCAACGGACGCGCAACCGCGAGCCGGGCGAGGAGGAGATTCGTGAAGCGCTTCGCCTGACCGGCGGCAGCGTCGCGAAGGCGGCCACCTTGCTCGGCCTGTCGAGTCGCTACGCGCTGTACCGAATGCTGGTGAAGCTTCGGATCGAACCGGACGAAGGCGCCTAGGCGACGACGTGCCGCGCCTCGGGCGCGGGAGTCGCTGCGCTAGAGCCGGACGCCGTGCTGCTTGGCGTACGCGACGAGCCCAATCTTGTCGATCGTGCGAAGGTCGCTCGTCGTGACCTTGAGCGTGACGTGGCGTCCGAGCTCTGGCACCCAAAGCCGGCGACGCTGAACGTTCACGTTCTGCCAACGGTGCGTCTTGATGTTCGAGTGCGAAACGTTGCGCGCGTGGAGCTTGCGCTTACCGGTGATCTCGCTCTTGGCCATGATGCGGCGCGGAACCTAGCTCATGCCGGCCGGCCCATCAAGCGCGCGTTTTCCCGAGAGAATCAGCCCTTTGGGGCGAGGTCGAGCCGGCCGAGCGCGCCGACGACCTTACGGCAGAACCGGCGCAGGGAATCGAAGCGCTCGGCGACGGGCTCGAGGGTCCGCTCGTTCATGTACAGGCGGCGGGCCAGCTCGATCTGGATGGCGTGAATGCGGTCGTTTGGGCGCCCGTAGTGGCCGGTCGAGTAGCCCCCGCGGTAGGGCTCGTCGTGCACGACGCGAAACCCCGCTTCGCGGCCTACGCGATCGACGAGCTCGATGACGGCCGGTGCGGCGCTCGTCCGCCCGCGGCTTCCCGGGACGACATCGGCGCGTTCGGTCCCCGCGTCGTCGTGTCCGTCGCGTCCGCGGCTCGGCATCGTGTGGCCGCAGAGAAGGATCGCAAAGCCGTGCTCG
>DASUTR010000871.1:0-6765 GCA_036374535.1 Polyangiaceae bacterium | reverse complement strand
CGGGGTCGCCGATGATGGCGGTCTTGATCGCCTCGGCGAGCCCGCTCCGGTAGTTGCGATCGGACTCGGTGGCCTCGAGCGCGACGTCGCAGATCACCGCCGACGGCTGCCAGAAGGCGCCGACGGCGTTCTTGGCGTTCTCGAGATCCACGCCCGTCTTGCCGCCGACGGAGGCGTCGACCATCGCGAGCAACGTCGTCGGCACGCCGATCCAAGGCACTCCTCGCATCCACGTGGCGGCCGCAAAACCCGTCATGTCCGTGACGACCCCGCCGCCCAACGCCACGAAGACGCTCTTTCGGTCCGCTCCGGCGCCGAGGGCCGCCCGCCAGATCTGCTCCACCGTGCCCGCGTGCTTCTGACGTTCGCCCGGCTCGAGCACGATCTCGGCGACGGGAACGCCGAGCGGCCCCAAGACGCGGTGAGCGGTCGCTCCGTGCGCCATGGAAACGTTCGCGTCGGTGACGAGCAAGAACGACGACGGACCGCGGGCGAGCTCGGGAAGGCGCTCTTTCACCGCGTCGACCGCGATATCGACGACGTACGACGCGGCGCCGGCGGCGACGGCGACGGCATCGCGGCGCCACACCTCGAGCGCCGCGCTCGCGACGGAATCGGGGGATTTTCGGTCTGTCGCGATGCGCGCGTGCGCTTCGGCGTACGCCGGGGCCCTTTGGGCGGCGAGCTCAGCGGCGCGTCGCTCGAGCGAAGGCCCGTCGAGGAGCGGCCGGCCGCCGGCGCTCGCTGCACGCCGCGCAATCTCGGCCGGCGACGCTTCGAGCGTGACGACGACCGCTTCGTCGAGCGCACGGAGGCGCAGGTCGCGCGGCAGGAGCGCGCCACCGCCGAGGGCGACGATGGGCGCGTCGTTGCGCGCGCGCGCCTCGTCGAGCGTGCGCTCGAGCTCTTCGCGCTCCCCCTTTCGGAAGGCGGGCTCGCCGTCCGTCGCGAAAACGTCCGCGATGCGCTTTCCGAAGCGCGCTTCGACGCACTCGTCGAGCTCGACGAGCCGCCGCCCGAGGTGAGAAGCGAGCAGCCGCGCGACCGTGGATTTCCCGGTCGCCATCGACCCACTGAGCAACAAGGGACGCAACATCTGAACCGCCCCGAGCGTGCCACGAGACCCCCTACGCTACGAGAGTCGACGTGCGTCGGAGGAACCGCCAAGACGCCAAGGCCGCCAAGTTTCGCCAAGGCGGGAGAGATTGGTTGGGGAGCCCCCAAAAAGCCCCATGGCGAGCCTTGGCGCTCTTGGTGTCTTGGCGGTTCAACTCAGGACCCGCCGCGGGAATGCGGGGCTATTCGTCGAGGCCGGCGAGGCGGCGGACGGAGGCGGCGCGGCGGCCGGAGGGGTAGAGCTTCAGGTATTCTTCGGCGCGCGAGCGGGCTTTGTGGGTTTCGCCGGCGCGCGACCAGCTCTCGACCTCACGGGCGAGAGCGTCTTGGGCGAGGGCGCCGGAGGGTGCGAGCTTGCGCGCGGAGGCGAATGCGTTCGCGGCTTCTCGCGGGCGACCGAGCTGGTCGAGCAGCGTGCGGCCGAGGGTGAAGGCGGCGAGCGGTGCGCGCGAATCACCCGAGTGCTTGGTGACCACGCGCTCGAGCGGCGCGACGGCGCGCGCGGGCTGCCCGCCGAGGCGAGCGACGTCGGCGGCGAGCAACAGGTCTTCGGGTGCGTCGCGCACGGCGGAGGGGCCTTCGCTCGTCAGGCGAGCGAGAGCGGCCGAATAGTCGCCGTCTTGCGCGAGAGCGCGCCACGACGGGCCGGCGGGCGCCACGGGGAGCGCCGCGGCGGGGGCCGCGGCCGCGGGCTGTTTGGCGGGCGCGGCGAGTCCGTCGCCGAAGAACGCACTTTCGCCGGGGGAAAGCTCGCGCGACGCCGAGCTCGAATCGACGCGCACGCGGCCGCGCTCGACGCTCACGCGCACGCCCGAACGTTCGATCGACACGTCGAACACGGTGCCGAGCACGGTGACGGTCACGTCGCGCGCGAGCACGCGAAACGGCCGCGCCGGATCGGGCGCGACGGAGAACTTCGCCGACCCCGACTCGAGCTTGAGTGTCACGGCGCTCGGCGTCACCTCGACGGGCTGAACGCGCGCGTCGTCCGAACCAGCCGAGACGCTGGAGCCGTCCGGGAGCGCGAACAGATTCGACGGAGCGGCGGCCTTCGGCACTTCGAGCGCGGAGGCGATGGGCGCGAGCGGCGCGGCCGGCGTCGGGAGCTTGAGCGCGAAGAAAACGGCAACCGCCGCGGCGGCCGAAAGCGCGGCGACGGCGAGCACGCTGCGCCGCCGCGCCTGGCTCCGCCGCCGGTGCTCGATGCCCACACGTACTCGGACCTCGCGCGCCGCAGTCCACTGCGGGCTCACGTAGTCGCGAGCGGTGGCAAGATTGTCCATGAAATCAGGCATCGGCGAAGGTCTCCTCGATGACGCGGGCCGCTCGGGCGATCCGGCGCTTGGCAGTTGCGAGGGAGCAACCGGAAAGTCCGGCGACGTTCTCGAGCGGCTCGCCTTCGATGTAGCGCAGCGACCAGGCAATGCGCTCGTTCGCCGGCAGCGCGTCGAGCACACGATAGACGCGGGCAAGGAGGGCGCGATCTTCGCCGCTCGCCCCGGTGTCGGAAACGTTCTCGTAGACGACCGGCGCGTCGAGGCCGAGAAACGCACGCATGCGGCGCTTGCGGAGCCTGAGCCGCGCGGTGCGCACGGTAATGCGGGCGAGCCAGCCGCGAATGGCGCCGGGATCGCGCACCGACTTCAGACCTTTGACGGCGACGAGAAACACTTCCTGAATCGTGTCGTCGACTTCTTCGTCGCGGCCGAGCAGCCGATGGGCGACGGCGGCGACGTACGACGCGTAACGACGGTAGAGCGCGTCGAGATCGAGCAGCGCGAGCGGAATCTCGGGCGGTTCGGGCGTGATCCGCTGGCTGACCGGCTCGGACGGAGCGACCAGCCGGATGAGGGAAATGGCTTCTCCTTCGCGTGCCACGGGTATGCGCCTTAGTGTGCACGATCGGGCGAAAAAGCTCATGGAACGGGCTGCGAGCCGGCGCCGCGCGCAAACGCCACCGATTCCGGAGTGAATCAGGTCACTTTGCCGCTTCCACCCCCGAACACCGTTCGTACAGTCACAGCACCATTCCGAGGCCGAACTGGCCGCTGAGCCAGAACCCGCTCACCTCGCCGCCCGACGCGGGAAACGCGACGTATCCGCCTTCCCCGGAAAACTCCATCACCAACGACTTCGCGCGCAGCGTGAGCGAGGTCACGCCGAGCGGCCAGCCCCACGGCGCGATGGTGGGCGAATCCTGCGCGATGAGGCCGGCGCGCAGGCCGACGCCCAGGCGTACGGTGAACACTTCCTTGAACGCGTAGTACGCGAGCAGCGAGCCACCGATCGTCCACGACGTGATTTCGCTCGCGGTAATCTCTTCGCCGGCGTGGGCGATGACGGTGCCGCGTTCGAGGAGCGTGTCGAGCGACCAGGCGACGAGCTTGAAGCGCTCCTCGCCGAGGCGCACACCGCCGCCCCAGAGCGTGCCGTCGTCGCCGCTCGGCGTCGTCGTTTCGCCGGGAAACGTGCGGACGGAACCGAGCGCCACGACTCGGAGCACTCGATTTTCCGCCTCTTCGGGATCGGGGCGCTGCTCGGGATCCTCGGGTTCGCCGGCGAAGAAGCTGCGCTCGCGCAGCGTGCGCCGAATGGCGCTCGTTTCGGTCGGCGACGGCGCCTTGCCCTCGGGCTCCACGGATGGCGTCGGGTTCGAGTAGAGCTCGGCCCAGCTCGCGAGCACGAGCTCCGACGCGGCGAGCGCGATGAGGCGCGGCGTCGCCTTCTCGTCGAACGACGTGGTGTCGAACGACCGCTGCACCGTCTTGCGGCTGAGCGGGTCCTTCACGCGGATGAGCACGCGCACCCCCTCGCACACGATCGTGACCTCGGTGATCCCGGGATCACCGGGGATCGCCGTCGGAGAACCGAGCTCGGCCGAGAAGATTCTCTCGAGCTCGGGGCTACTGAGATGAGGGCATTGCTCGAGCGCGAGGCTCACGGGAGGCGGTTCGGCGAAAGCCGGTCGAGCCCAGGCGAGGAGCCCGACCACCGAACACAGCGCCACCATGCCGCGCATGCGCCAGCCCATCATAGGCGAATCTCGCCGCGAAAACCGTGGAAACGCCCCCCGGCGCCAGGCTCTACTAGAATCCCCTGGCGCATGCGAAAGCTCGACTTCGACAAGTACGAAGGGACGGGGAACGACTTCGTCGTCGTCGAAGCCGAGGCGGAGTCCGCCGTCTCGCCGGACGAGGCACGGGAGCTCTGCGACCGGCGCTTCGGCATCGGCGCGGACGGCGTCTTGCTCGTGACCCCGGGCACGGGCGACGCCCGCGCGAAGATGGTCGTGCTGAACGCCGACGGCTCGCGGCCCGAGATGTGCGGCAACGGTTTGCGCTGCGTCGCGCTCCACCTGGCGCGGCGCGACGGCTTGTCGCGAGCCGAGCTCGTCATCGATACCGACGCGGGCCCGAAGCACGCGCGCGTTGCCCGATCCGCGGCAGGTGACGACGCCGAGATCACGGTCGGGATGGGTCGCGGGCAGCTGCTCGGCGAGCGCCGCTTCCCGGTGCGCGGCGAGGAGCACGCGTTCACGCTCGTCTCGATGGGGAACCCGCACGCGGTCGTGTTCGATCTCGACATCGACAGCGCCGAAATCGATCGCCTGGGGCCGGCGCTCTCCGACGCGACGACGGGCGGGACCAACGTCGAAGCCGTCACGTCGCGTGGCGGGCTCGAGTTCGACGTGCTCGTCTGGGAGCGCGGCGTCGGCCGTACGTTCGCGTGCGGAACGGGCGCGGCGGCCGTCGCCGTCGCCGCCGCCGCGACGGGGCGCGCGCCGCTCGGTGAGCGCGTCGAGGTGCGCCTGCCCGGCGGAAGCCTCTGGATCACCGTCGCCAAGGGCAGCTTCGACGTGACGCTGACGGGTCCGGCCCGGCGCGTGTTCGCCGGTAAGGTCGTCTCGTGAGTGACGCCGAGCGGGGATTTTTGCGGGTCGTCGCGATCGTATCCGATCAGGACACCGTGGCGCTGCTCGGTCGAACGCTCGCCGGCTCGGGTGACCAGCTGAGCGTCGCGACCGATCTCGCCGAGGGGCTCACGCGCGTCTCGTCGTACGTGCCCGAAGTCGCGTTCGTCGACGTCGCCGAGGGCAAGAACGCAGGGCTCGCCGTGCTGCATCACGTGCGCGCACTCGCGCCGGGCGTACCCGTGTACGCGTTTCTCCGCCCCGACCGTCTCGAGCTCGGGCCGCAGGCGATCGCGCTCGGCGCCGCGGGTGTGCTCGTGCTCCCGCTCACGGGCGACGACATCTTGACGACGCTCGCCGAGGTCCGCACGCGCCTCGCCGAGAAAGATCTCTACCGCGAGCTCCAGAAGTCGGCCCACGCCGCGCGCCTCGAGTCCGAGCTCTTCGCTCGCGTCGCCGAGCTCGCCGATTGCGAGACGCGCCGCGAGGCGGCGGGACGGCTCGTCGGCGCGCTCGCGACCGCCGGCTCGCGCCGCACGCTCGTGTACCTGCCGGCGAGCGAGGGCCAGCGGCAGCTCTTGCGCGCGGCCGCGAGCGAGGGCGCGCCCGAGGGTCCCGCCTTTTGCGAGGAGCTCGAGCTGAACGCCTTCGCCGAAGAGCAGGGGCTCGAGGTCGTGCGCCTCGCGCTCAAGCGCGAGCTCGGCGGCATCGTGCTCACCGATCGCTTGCTGCAGTCGCTCGGACCCGACGTGCGCGAGACGGCGATGAGCGCTCTCACGGCGCAGGGCGCGACGCTGCTCTCGCTCATCGGTGCGCGCGAGGAAGCGCGCCGCGGCGGGATGAAAGACCCGCGCTCGAGCGCGTACACGTTCGCCTATTTCGTCGACGTCGCGGGCCGCGAGATCGACATGGCGCGGCGGCACCGGCGCCGCTTCGCGCTCGCGACCATCGGTGTCCACGCGCGGCGCGAGGAACGGCCCGACCCGATGGAACCCACGCTCGCGACGGTCGAGGGCGTGCTCGGCGCCGTGCGCGACACCGACGTGCTCGCGCGCGTCGACGCGAACGAATTTTACCTGCTCTTACCCGAGACGGGCGGCCTCGGCGCGCACGCCTGCAGGCGCCGCGTGCTCGAGCGGCTCGCCGCCGCCGGCGCGACGACGGACTACGACGTGGGCGTGGGCGTCGCGGTGTACCCGCACGACGGCGGAGATCTGTCGCGCCTCTTGCGAATGGCCCGCCATCGCGCGGAAATTTGTCGCGTTTCGGTCGTGAGCACGCTCGGCCTCGCGAACATGACGCTCGCCGGTATGGTCGACACGCTGCTCGCGCGCCCCGCGATCCACGAGGGGAACGCCGCGCTGCTCGAGTCGCCGCGCGCCATCGAATTGCCGATGACGGACGTCGCGGGTCTCATCGGCGCGGGCATTCGCGAGGCGCAGCGCGGCGGTCCGATCGTGGCGGCGGTGACGCGTCGCGCGGGCGTGGGCATCGGCGGCTCGCTCGGGGGCGAGGCGGGTCGCGACGACGATCGTCGCGTTCAGGCCGTGGACGTGAGCCAGGCCCCGGGTTGCGCCAACGTCGAAGCGTGCGCGGTGATCGCGGAGCAGGGCGCCTACGCGCTCATGGGCCGGTCGGAGGGGCACGTCGTCCGCGCCGTGCACGCGTCCGATCCGGTGCTCGTCGATCTCTTGGTCCAGCGGCTGGGCGAGGCCGCGGGCGTGAGGCTCTTCGACTGA
>DASUTR010000870.1:0-2670 GCA_036374535.1 Polyangiaceae bacterium | reverse complement strand
GTTCGCTCGTCGAAACGACCAAGGCCGTGCCCTGGGAGCTCGACCACGTGAACGCTCGGTTCACCTACATGGGTCCGCAGATCGAAACGCTGCTCGGAATTCCGGGGACCGCCTGCCTGGCTCCGGGGTTTCTCGAGATGTGCTTGCACCCCGAGGACAAGCAGCGAGCGCTCGAAGCGTTCGCGGCGGTCGCTCAGCACGCGTCGAGTGAGCTCGAGGCGCGGTTCCGCCGCTCGGACGGTGGCTTCATCTGGCTCAAGTTCATCGCCTCGTCGGTCGCGGAGAACGACGCCGCGGCGGCCTCGCTCTGGCCCGAAATCGTCGTCCGTGGCGTGCTCTTCGACGTGACGGAGGCGCGGCGGCTCGAAATGGAGCTCCGTCAGGCCCAGAAGCTCGAATCCGTGGGAAGGCTAGCTTCGGGCGTCGCCCACGAGATCAACACGCCGATTCAATTCGTGGGCGACAGCGTGCACTTCGTGCGCGACGCCATGGTCGATATCTTGCGCGTCGTCGAGAAGTACCAGGCAGTTCTGGCTTCGGTCCTCGAACGAGCCCCGTCGCTCGAAGCAGCCGAGGCCGCTCGCAAGGCCGAAGAGGAAGCGGATTTCGCCTACCTCGCGGAGAACGTGCCGAAGGCGCTCGAACGCTCACTCGAGGGTCTCGAGCGCGTCGCTGGCATCGTACGCTCGATGAAAGAATTCGCGCACCCCGATCGCAAAGAGATGACCGCCGTCGACATCAATCAGGCGATTCGCAGCACGCTCATCATCGCCAAGAACGAATACAAATACGTCGCCGACGTCGAGCTCGACCTCGGCGACATTCCCCGCGTGACGTGTCACGGCGGAGACGTAAATCAGGCCGTCCTCAATCTCGTCGTCAACGCCGCGCACGCCATCGGCGACGTGGTGGCGGGAACCGAAACGCGCGGCACCATCGCCGTGAAGACGAGCTCGGAGGGAGACTCGGTGATTATCGCGATCCGCGACACGGGCGGCGGCATCCCGCTCGAGATCCGCGAGCGCATCTTCGACCCGTTCTTCACGACCAAAGAGATCGGCAAGGGTACGGGTCAGGGGCTCGCCATCGCGCGCTCGGTCATCGCGGACAAGCACGGCGGCGACCTTTCCTTTCAGAGCGAAATCGGCAAGGGCACGACGTTCTTCATCCGGCTGCCCGTCGTCGGCAAGTCGTCCGCCGAGCGCCACGCCGCGTGAGTGGCATCCTTCGAGCGCTCAGCGCAGCGGTGCGTTCCGATGCGCGCGCCGGTAGCTACCGCGATGGCGCGAGTGGCACTCTTTGCACGCGCCGCGCACGACCGCGAGGTCGCCGTCGTGAGCGGCATCGGCGGCGTCGAGCGAGAGACGGCGCCAATCGTCGTATTCCGCCGGCCCGAGCTCCGCGAGCCGGCGAAGCGAGCGTTCGAGCCGAACGGCGTCGCGCGCTTCGAGCGCGGGTGTCAGATTCGACTTCATCCAGCCTTGCAGCGGACAATCGGGTAGCGGGGAAGCGCCGCACGGTGTCGCTACTGCGGCGCTCGGGGCGGCGGGTCCGGCGTGTGCTGCGAGCGCCGGTGTCTTGCCGCCGAAGAACCCCACGGCCGGCGCTGCCGCGGCGACCCCGAGGAGCCCCCACAGCAGCGATTTCACGGCGCGCCGTCCTCGCCGGCGAGCGGTCGCCGTGCGATGTAGTCCACGGGGATTTCCCCCGTGAGCGAGGCGAGCCACGCGACGATGCCGCTCACTTCCGGCGGCGCGAGCTCGAGTCCGAGCTGATGCTTGCCCATCTGCCGCACGGCGTCTTCGAGCGTGGCGGCCGAGGCGTCGTGGAAATACGGCGCCGTCTTCGCGACATTGCGGAGCGAGGGTACCCTGAACGTCATCGCGTCTTCGCTCCTGCCCGTGACGCCGCGGCGACCTTGGTCGCTCTGATTCGGCCACGGTTCGACGACGCCGAGTCGCTCGAACGTCGCCCCGCCGAGGTAGCGCCCCGTGTGACAGACCATGCATCCCGAGTCCAGGAACGTCTTGAGCCCGGCTTGCTCCACGTTCGAGAGCGCGCCGTGATCCCCGCGCAAGAAGTCATCCCACCTGCCGGGCGTGACGAGGCCGCGCTCGAACGCGCCGATTGCGGCTGCGGCGTTCTCCAGCGTGATTGGCTGAGCGTCGCCGGGAAACGCCTTCTTGAACGAAGCGCGGTATTCGGGAATCCCGCGCAACGTGCGTTCGACCTCGAGCGGCGAGCCCATGGCCATTTCCGTGGGATTCAGCAGAGGTGCCTTGGCCTGGTCCTCCACGTTCGCGGCGCGGCCGTCCCAGAACAGGGCGAAGAAGCCGGCCGCGTTGTAGACGGTCGGCGCGTTCCGCGTTCCGACGTGGCCTTGATGCCCCACCGATTTAGGTGCGTGATCGACGCCGTAGTTCGCGAGCGAGTGACACGAATCACAGGAGATGTTCTTCTCCTTGGAGAGTCGCGTCTCGTAGAAGAGGGCGCGACCGAGGTCGATCCGTTCGCGTTCCTCCTGGGTCGCGGGCGCGCTCCGTTTCTCGAGAGGCTGGAATCGCCTCAAGAGGCGCGGGTTGATCTTCACCTCGGCCTCCACCGAGGTAGGTGGAGCTACGGAAACGGTCGCCATCGGCGCCCCTCGAACTACGGGAGGGCCGGGTTCTT
>DASUTR010000869.1:0-5488 GCA_036374535.1 Polyangiaceae bacterium | reverse complement strand
ACCACCGCTACAGCGACACCTCGCTCGGTTGCAGCATGAGCCAGGCAGGCGACGGCATCCTCGACGCCTTCAGCGCGCGCGTGCGCTTCGGGCTCATGACCTTCGATACCGAGGTCGATCCGAACCGCGGCTACGCGCCGCTCGGGGGCGACTACGCGAGCGCGAGCGCCGATACGCTACTCGGCCACCAGGGTCTCTGGAGCTACGTCGTCGGCACTCCGGCGGCCGGAAGACCGACGGGCTGCACGACCCCGAACGAGCCGCAAGAGGTCGGCGCGCGCAACGGCGCAGCTCCCGCTTGGGAAGGCCGGATGATCAACTTCGGCGACCCGAACGACGCGAACGCCCTCTCGAGAATCACGCAGACGAATCACGTGAAGGAAGTGTTGCTCGCGACGCGCCCGTTCGGCGCCACGCCCATCGCGGGCATGCTGAAAGACGCCGAGGATTTCTTCTGGAACGACACCGCGAACGATCCCACGTCCATCGCGGCGGGAGCGACGGATCCGTTCGACGACTACTCGCCGCGCCGAGACCCGTACCTCCAGTGCACGACGCCTCGCCTTCAGACGATCATTCTGCTCACCGACGGCGAGCCGAACATGGATCTCCGCCCGTTCTGCAGCGAGCCCGGCAGCCCCGCGGGCAGCTGCCCGTTCGATCTCCCGGAGACGATCGCCGGCCGGCTCGCGACGCCGGTCGACGCCTCACGCAAGCCGATCAAGACCTTCGTCGTCGGCTTCGCTCTCGAGCAGGTCGACCACGACTCGAACCCGGCAACCGCGGCCGTGAGTTGCACCACGCTCGTCAACCGGCCAGCCTCGACCGATCCGCTCGAGCCGCCGCTGCCCCCGACGAGCGTCGCGCCGGCCTGCGTCTCGCCGCCGTCGAGCAACGCTCCGCTCCAGGCCTGCTGCACGCTGTGGAAGATCGCCATCGCGGGCAAAGGCGACGCATACTTTGCGAGCAACGCGGGCGATCTCCGCAGTGCCATCTCCGGCATCTTGAGTCGCACCGTGCCGACGACGAGCCGCACGCAGCCCGCGTTCTCGGCAGGCGGCGGCGCCGCGGGCGGCTCCTACCGCTTCTTCTCTGGTTTCGAAGTCGGTCAGCTGTCGCCCTGGAGAGGGCACCTCGAGCGCCGGCGTATCGTGTGCGTGCCGGGTGCGACGAGCACGAGCCCGAAGGTTCCGGAAGAGCAATACGATCCCGCGAACAAGGCCGACGACTTCGCCCGCAACGTGAACAGGAACCCCGCGACGCTGCGGCGCTTCTACACGGTCGTCGGCAAGACCGCCGCCGGCGTCATCATGCCGGGAAGCGAAACGGTCCGGCGCGGCATCGGCTCCACGGATCCCGACGGCGCGGGCATCCTTGCGCCCGAGACGTACGGCGGGCTCGCTCCGGCGTTCTCGAGCGCCGTACCCGCGGCGGCGATGGCAATCCCGACGGCGGACTACCCCACGGGCGTCACGACCGCGAACGCCGCGCGCACGTTTTTCCTCGAGTGGCTGCTCGGTCTGAACGCGGTAACCGACCGGCACCACCGCTGCCGCAGCGGAACCTCGGACAGCTGCTCGCTCTTCGGCGATATCTACCACTCGACGCCGCAGGTCGTCGGCGCTCCCTCCGCGCTCATCCGCGACGAGTCGTACGAGGCGTTCACCATCCAGCACCGGTTCCGCCCGATCATGCTCTACACGTCGACGAACGACGGCTTTTTGCACGCGTTCAAGGTGACGTCGAACGATCCGGCGGACGCGGGCAACGCCACCGCGCTCGCGGAGAACCCGGCCCAGAGCAACGAGCTCTGGTCGTTCGCGCCTCCCGGCGTTTTGCCGAGCCTTCACTCGCAATACCCGTACAACCACATGAACCTCCTCGACGGCGTCGCGACGGTCCGCGACGTCGCCGCGGTCGTGCAAACGCCGGCCACGAACCCGCCCACGGTGTTCGAGCGATCGTCGAGCGACGCGCGCGGTGGCACGGGAACGTGGCGCACCATCCTGGTCCAGGGCTTCGGCGCGGACCGCGGCGGCTACTTCGCCGTCGACGTGACGACCCCCGTTCCCGACTCCGCGAACCCGACCGACACGGACAAGGGTGGACCGCGCTTTCTCTGGCAGCTCACGCGCGACGCGGCGGGCAAGCCGCTCTTCGGGCGCGGCGGCGGAACGCCGACGATCACCACGCTCTTTTTCGACCCGACGGGCGGCACGAACCCGCGCGAGATTGCCGTTGCCGTGCTGCCCGGCGGGCGCGGCGGCACGCTCACCGGCACGCCTGCGCCGGTAACCCCGCGCACCTTTTCGGGCATCTCGCTCGATACCCGCGTCACTCCACGCGGCCAGGTGAACGGCTACTCGTGGGGCACCGGCAACGAAGAGCTCGGCGCCCGCTCGCTCACCATCGTTCGCCTCGATACGGGCGAAATCGTTCGCACGTTCCGCCAGGCGGCGACCGAGGTGAACGCCACGCTGCAGCCGCGCGTGATCGTCGCGGATTTGGATTCGCCCATCACGGGCCAGGCGGTGGCCTTCCCCGGCGAGGTCGGCGCCGTCGCCGATCGGCTCATCGTCGGCGATCAAGACGGGCGCCTCTGGAAGGTGAACGTCGCGTCGAGAAATCCCGCAAACTGGACGATGAAGCTTTTCTTCGACCTCTATCCCGCGACCATTTCGGCCGCGGCGGCGCACGACTTCGACGACGGCCAGCCCGTCGCCGTCGCGCCCGTGCTCTCGATCGACGAGCGCGGGCGCATGACCGTCGCCGCAGCGACGGGCGACCAGGACGCGCTCGGCTACTCGACGAATCAGACGAACTACGTCTACTCGCTGCTCGAGGACTTCGACGCGACGCGATCTGCCGCCATCCACAAGATCAACTGGCTGAAGTCGTTCTCGAACGGCGAGCGCGTGGTGGGACCGCTCGCCCTCTTCGGCGGAAACGTCTACTTCGCGACCTTTCTCGCATCGTCGGGCTCGAACGTGTGCGCGGTCGGCACGAGCAAGCTCTGGGGGATGAACTACATCCAGCCGCAGAGCACGTCCGACTTCAGACAGGGCGGCCTCGGGGCGCTGCAGAACTCGTCGCCCACGCCTCCGACCGTCCAGATGCTCGATCAAGGCGACACGTTCGTTTCGGGCGTGTCGGTGACCCAGCAACCGAGCTGCTACGACACCTCCATCGACTCTCTCGGCGACGATCTCGTCGGCTTCAAGGGCCTCACGCGCATCACGCAGGTCAACCCCGCGAAGTTCCAGCTCGTCATGCACAAGAATCAGCCGACGTCCGGCTCGAACCAGACCGTCGCGAGCTCGTCGGTCGACCTTCCGACCCCGCCCGCCGGCTCCCGCATCGCGTCCTGGGCCACCATCATCGAGTAGTCCGAGCTTTCCGAGTCGTCGTGGCGCGCGGCGTGCGATAGGCTCGACGGCGGTGTCTCGCAGCCTTGCGCTCCTCCTCGTCGTCTTGTCCGGCACCGGCTGCCGCAAGGACGAGGAGCGAGCGACACCGCCGCCCGTGGTCTCCGCGGTTGCCTCGCAAAAGCCGCTCGACCGGCTGGCTCCCGGGGAGCTTTCTCCCGGCCCGGGCCGCGTTTTCGGTCTCGAGTTGCCGGCCGGCATGGTCGTCCGCGGCCACTTTCACGATGTCGCGTACGCGCACGGAAAGGTCGCGCCGGACGCGCTCGCGAACTACGTGCGGGATCGGGTCGTCGTCGCTCACGTCGAGATCGGCGCAGCGCGCACCGTGTTCCCGAACGCCCGTATCAAGCAGGGTCCGCCGGATCGTTACTTCCAGCTCGAAGTCGTCGCGGGCGCCGAGCAGACCGAGCTCGTCGTACGCGACGTGACGCCGCAACCGAAAGCTCCCGAGAATATCTCGACCGAGGAAGCTTGGCGTCGGGCTGGCCGGCGCCCCGACGGACGGCCGTTCGACATCACCGAGCTCAAGTGAGGGGAGCGGCTCAACGCCGCGCTTCGTCCTCGAGCCGCGTCGCTTCGAGCAGGAGCCCGCCGATGCTCTGTCGATTGAGCTCGGCCCCCGGCGCTACGGAATCGGGCTTGAAGCCGAATTTGCCTTTTTTCCAGCGCAGGATCTGACGCAAAAGCTCCGTCGGCTCGCAGGCGTCACCGTTCAGCGTGGCGAGCGCGAGCGTCCCCTCGAGGAGCTCGATGCGCGCGGCGCCGCCGTCCTCCGCCGTCACTTTGAGGTTTCCCGTCCGGCGTTCGAGCTCGAGAAGCGTGAGCACCGTCGAGAGCGAGATGAGCGAGAGGTCCCCTTGCAGCGCGCTACCGCGACTCGAGGGCGGACCGTCGGACGGAAGCAGGGCTTGCTGCGCCTTCAGACGATTGGCCATCTCGAGCACGGCTCCTACCTGCGCCACCACCTCTTCGTTGCGGAAAGGCTTCGAGATGGAGAGGTCGGCTCCGACGTGAAGCCCCTGCAGCCGCGACTCCGAATCGTCGGCGGAGATGAGGAACAAGAAGGGCGTCGTCGCGACGGCGGACGTTTCGGTGCGGACCCGGCGCGCCACCCAAAACCCGTCGATATCGGGCAGGCTCACGTCGCAGAGGATGCAATCCGGCTTCGATTCCCGGATCTTGTCGAACCCCTCCCGAGCGCCAGCCGCGAACTCGACGGTGTAACCGGCGTCCGTCAAGAACTTCCCGAGCAGGGCCGCCTCCCACTCGTCCGCTTCGATGATGAGCAAGCGACCCTGAGCCACGCGAGAAAACTAGCACGACACAAGGTTTTTCCCGAACTTTGGTCGCGCGTCTCGCGCCCTCGGGCCCCGTACGGACAGTGCCTTACCCGCGGACTCGGAAACTGCTACGAGCGTGGTCCCCGGCCCCGTCCTCCGGCCCCCCGTCGCACCCGAACCCACCATGCTGAAAACCCCTCTCTTCGACGAGCACAAGGCCCTCGGCGCGCGCCTCGTGCCCTTCGCGGGGTACGAGATGCCGATTCAGTACAAGGGTATCGTCGACGAACACCGCGCGGTGCGGGAACGCGCCGGAATCTTCGACGTGTCGCACATGGGCGAGCTCGAGCTCGAAGGGCAAGGCGCCGTACAAGCCGTCAACGAGCTCGTCACGAACGACCTCGAACGCGTGAGCGACGGGCAGGCCATGTACACCTGCTGCTGCAACGAACGCGGCACGATCCTCGACGACCTCATCGTCTATCGCCGGAGCCCCGAAAGCGTGCTCGTCGTTTGCAACGCGTCGAACCACGAGAAGATGGCGGCGGTGTTTCGCGCCGGCACGGCGGGACGCTGTCGTTTCCGCGACGCCAGCGACGATACGGCGCTGCTCGCCCTCCAGGGACCGCGGGCGCTCGAAGTGCTCGCGGCGGCGGGCGCCGAGCTCGACGTTGCGCGCGAGCTGCCAGGCTTTCGATTTCGCGAGTCCAAAGTGGCGGGCGTCGCCTGCACGATCGCGCGCACCGGCTACACGGGAGAGGACGGCGTCGAGCTCTTCGTCGC
>DASUTR010000868.1:0-11693 GCA_036374535.1 Polyangiaceae bacterium | reverse complement strand
ATCTTGATAGGCTTCGAAAACCTCGGGAACCGCGGCCTCGGAGGGAAGGCCGCGTCGCTCCGGATTGGAGGAGTCATGGACTGGATTCGCGCGAAACTGCCATCGATCGGTGGATTCTGCGTGCTGACCGGAGTCCTCTCGAGCGTGCTTCGGCTCGTCGGCTACGAGCTTCGGATCTTCCGAGCGCTCGACCAGCAGGGGCCCGGCGTCGCTTGGGGTGTTCGCATCGGGTTCATCGTGGTCGGCGTCGTGTTCTATCTGCTCGGGCCGAAGGAAGAGGTCGAAGCGGCCTCGGAGGACGAGCGGTAAGCCTCAGCTCGGCAGGGTGCCCAGAAGTCGGGCGAGGAGCTTTTGATGAATGCCGCCGAAAGCTCCGTTCGACAGGAGCGCCACGACGTCGCCCGCGCGCGTGTTTTTCGCGAGTCGTTCGACGATCGCATCGACGGACGGCTCGTTCGCGGCGCTCTTTCCGCGCCGGCCGAGCTCGCGCACGAGCAGCTCGAGATCGAGCGCTTCCGAGGGCGGAAGGTTCGCGCGTCCGAGCGGCGGAAAAATCACCTCGTCGGCGACGTCGAAGCTCCTCGCGTACTCTTCCTGATGAACGCGGCGGCACGCCGTCGCGCTCCTCGGCTCGAACACGGCGAAAAGACGCGCCGTGGGGTGCCGCCCTCGGAGCGCGGCGAGCGTCTCCCGCACGGCGGTCGGATGGTGCGCGAAGTCGTCGTACACGAAGACCCCGCGCGGTGTTCCGAGGAGCTCCTGGCGCCGGCGAACGCCGCGAAAGCTCGCGAGCGCGGGCCCCAGATCCGCGAGGCGCGCGCCGAAACCCTGGGCTGCGGCCGCCACGGCGGCGAGGGCGTTCTTCAAATTGTGGCGCCCCGGAAGCGGCAGCGCGAGCCGCCCGCACGCGACGCCGCCCGCGTAAAGGTCGAAGGTCTGCGAGGTCTCGTCGGACGCCGCCGGCGCGGCGAGCCAGTGCGGCGGCACTCCGTGCGTCGGCTCGCCCTCGAGCGAGAACCACGCGACCGGCGCGCGCGCGGCCGCGCCGACGACGTCGACCACGAGCGGATCCGCCCCGTTCGCGACGACGAGCCCGTGCTCGGGCACGAGCGCTACGAAGCGCCGAAACGCTTCGAGATACGCCTCGAGCGTCGGGTAGATGTCGACGTGATCGTGCTCGATCGACGTGACGATCGCGACCTCGGGCGCGTAGTGCAAGAACTTCGCCGTCTTCTCGAAGAAGGCGGTGTCGTACTCGTCGCCCTCGATCACGAACGGCGCGCGGCGCTCCGGGCGCGGGGCGCTCGGCAGCTTGCGCACCGCGGGCGGCGCGCGAAAGCTCCGTTCGAAGCCCTTCGGCAGCCCGCCGATCAGAAAACCCGGCTCGAAGCCGGTGCGATCGAGGAGCCACGCCGCGAGCGCCGTGGTCGTCGTCTTGCCGTGCGTTCCGGCGACGACGAGCGGTGACGTGCCGGCGAGCACGAAGCGCGCGAGCGCTCCGGCGATGTGCGTGACCGAAAGACCGCGCTCGATGGCCGCGCGCGCCTCGGGGTTGTCGGGCTTGCACACGTTGCCGACCACGACGAGGTCCGGTGCCGGGTCGAGATGCGCGGGATCGAAGCCGGGCATGCAGCGGATCCCCCAACTCTCGAGCTCGGGGCCCATCGGCGGATCGAACGCGACGTCGCTGCCGGAAACGTCGTGACCGAGCGATTTGAGGAGCCCGGCGAGGGCCCCCATGCCGGTGCCGGCGACGGCGACGATGTGAATTCGCATGAACGGATGGCGCGGGGCGGGAACGAGCGACCCATCGCGCTTGGCCGGCCGTGAGTCAAGCTGCTACGAGTACGACCGCAGAGTCCCGGCCGCCCATGAAAATCACGAGCCTTCTCGGCCACTCGCCGACCTTCTCTTTCGAGTTCTTCCCGCCCAAAGACGAAGAGGGCGTAGCGCGCCTGTTCCAGACGATCGCCGAGCTCCGGCCGTACGAGCCCGCCTACGTCTCGGTGACCTACGGCGCGGGCGGCAGCACCCGAAAGCTCACGGTCGAGCTCGTCCGCCGCATCAAGCGCGAGGTCGGCATCGAAGCCATGGCGCACCTCACGTGCGTCGGAGCGACGTCGCGCGAGCTCGGCGAGGTCCTGGGCGAGCTCGTCCGCGGCTCGATCGAAAACGTGATCGCGCTCCGCGGGGACCCGCCGCGCGGCGAGAAGACGTTCGTCCCTCACCCGGGCGGCTTCGCGCACGCCGCCGAGCTCATTCGTTTCGTTCGCGAGCGCCACGACCTCTGCCTCGCCGCGGCCTGCTACCCCGAGACCCACACCGAAGCGACGAGCGCCGAATCCGATCTCGCGCACCTGAAAGAGAAGGTCGACGCCGGCGCCGACTTCTTGATCACGCAGCTCTTCTTCGACAACGCCGATTACTTCCGCTTCGTCGAGCGAGCGCGGCGCGCGGGTATCTCCGTTCCCATCGTGGCCGGCATCATGCCCGTCACGAACCTTTCGCAGATCAAGCGCTTCACGGCGATGTGCGGCTCGCGCTTGCCCGACGAGCTCGTCCAAAAGCTCGAAGCCGCCGGCGACAACGCGGACGCGGTACGCGCCGTCGGCGTCGAGCACGCCACGGCCCAGTGTCGCGATCTTCTCGACGCGGGCGCCCCCGGCATCCACTTTTACACGCTGAACCGTTCGCCGGCGACCCGCGAGATCCTCGATCGCCTGCGGCAGAAGGCGTGAGGCTTGACCGCCGCGCGCGGAAGCTCGATGTAAGGGGTCTCGTGCTCGGACGGTCCATCTTTCTCCTGACGCTCGCCGGCGTTTTCACCGCGCTGCCCGCCGGCGCACAGCCTACCGACAACGAAGCGTGGGACGGCGGCTTCGACCAGAAGGCCGAACGGCGCTCGGACCTCGTGCTCGGCGCGTCCGCGGGGCTCTTGCTCGGCACGGCGAGCGGCTACCCGAACGAGATCGACAAGATCGACGAGGCTCGTTACGAATCCACGACGGGGCTTGCCGCGGGCCCGGCGTTCTCCTTCTGGCTCGGCGGAGCGCTCGCGGACTGGTTCACCTTCGGCGTTGGTTCGACGATCATCGGCGGTGCCGGCCCGAGCGGCTCGATGAACGGGTTCGCCTTCATCGTGAAGGTCGAAGCGTTTCCGCTTTACGGGCAAGGCGGCCCGCTGCGCGACCTCGCGTTCTTCGCCGATTTCGGCGCGGGCGCGCTCGACATCGACGGCGAGCCCGTGGACAAGGCGGAGGGCGGCTTCACGTCCGTCGCCGGCCTGGGCAGCGCTTACGAGCTCTTCCGCTTCGGCCATTTTTCTTTCGCCCCGACGGCGCAGTACCTCCTCGTCCGTAGCCCGAGCGTGGTCGCGCACTCGGCCGTGCTCGGCGCGCGCGTGGTGTTCTACGGCGGCCCGAGCGGAACCCGAAAAGTCGCGCGCGCGACGCCGTGAATCAGCCGGCCGGGGCGGCCGCGCTCACCACGCGCTCGTGTCCGCCGTAGTCGCGCTGCACGCGAACGTCGCCGTAGCCCGCGCTTTCGAGCAACGCGACGACACGCGCGGCCTGGTCGTGCCCGACCTCGAGCGCGAGCACGCCGCCGGGCTCGAGGTGCCGGACCGCGCCCGCGACGATCGCGCGCACCACGTCGAGGCCGTCGGCGCCGCCATCCAGTGCCAGCCGCGGTTCGAACTCGCGAATGTCGGGAGCGAGCTCGGCGAGCTCGGCGCTCGGTATGTACGGGGGGTTCGCCGTCACGAGCTCGAAGCGCTCACCGCCGAACGGCGCGAACAGGTCGCCCTCGGCGACGCGCAGCGAAAAAGCGACGCCGTGCCGGCGCGCATTTTCCCACGCAAGGCCGAGCGCGTCGCGCGAAACGTCCGACGCGGTCACGCGCCACGTCGGCCGCGCCCGAGCGAACGCGACCGCAACGCAGCCCGTCCCCGTGCACAGGTCGAGCGCACGCCCGTACATCGAGCGCGGCCGGGTGCGTTCGAGCGCGACCTCGACGAGGATCTCGGTGTCGGGCCGCGGCACGAGCGCGCGGCGATCGACGGCGAACGACATCCCGTAGAACTCGCGCCGGCCCAGAATGTAGGCGATGGGCTCGCCCGTCCGGCGGCGCTGAATCAGCCGGCGATACAGTCCGAGCTCGGCGTCGTTCAGACACCGTTCGGACTCGATGACGAGCCGCACGCGATCGACCCCGAGCGCGTTCACGAGCAAGAGCTCGGCGTCGAGACGGGGGCTCGGATTGTTCCGCTTGCGGAAATCGTCCGTCGCGAACCCGAGCACGCGCGCTACCGTCCACGGCTCGTTCACCCCCCCGTTCGTCGCTCGGGTCATGGCGGAGCGGACGCTCCGACGAGCGCCTTCGCCTCGGCGACGACGCGTTCGACGTCGGCTCGAATCGCCGCGAGGCGCTCCTCGTTCGGCGCTTCGAAGCGCAGCACGAGAATCGGACCCGTGTTCGAGGCGCGTACGAGCGCCCAGGCGCCGTCCCCGTAGGTGACGCGCGCGCCGTCGAGCGGATTCACCTCGCCGCGGCTCTGGAGCTCTTTCTTGACGCGTTCGACGACCGCAAACTTGAGGACGTCGGGACAATCGACGCGGAGCTCGGGCGTGTACACGGTGCGCGGGATGTCGGCCAGGAGCTCGAGCACGCTCTTTCCGTCGCGAGAAAGGATCTCGAGCAGACGCAGCGCCGCGTAGATCGCGTCGTCGTACCCGTAGTAGCGGTCGGCGAAAAAGAAGTGTCCGCTCATCTCGCCGGCCACGGCGGCGTGCTCCTCTTTCATCTTCGTCTTGATGAGCGAATGACCCGTCTTCCACATCACGGGCCTGCCGCCGTGGCGTGCGACGTCGTCGAACAAGGTCTGCGAGCACTTCACGTCCGCGATCACCGCCGCGCCCGGTGTTCGCTCGAGGATGCCGCGGGCGAACAGCGCGAGCAGCTTGTCGCCCCACACGATCTCGCCGGTCCGATCGACGACGCCGAGCCGATCGCCGTCGCCGTCCCAGGCGATGCCGACGAGCGCCCTCTCGGCGCGAACCCGGGCGATCAGCGTCTCGACGTTCTTCGGGACGGTGGGATCGGGGTGGTGGTTCGGGAAACGCCCGTCCATGTCGCAGAACAGCGCCGTCGGGCGGAAGCCCGCGCGCTCGAGAGCGCGCACGCCGAGCGGACCGGCCGCGCCGTTGCCAGCGTCCACCACGATCGGCAAGTCCGTCCTCGCGAAGTCGAGACCGCTCGTGATGCGCGCGACGTAGGCGTCGTCGACGTCCTCGGTACGAATGGCGCCGGGCTCTGCTGCCTTGGGCGGACCCGAATGCGCGAGCGCGCCGAGCTTCTGGATGTCTTCTCCGAAGAAGCTCGCCTTGCCCTTCATGATCTTGAAGCCGTTGTCCGCGGCGGGGTTGTGGCTGCCCGTGATCATGACGCCGCCGTCGGTGCCCAGGTGATGCACCGAAAAATAGAGCTTCGGAGTCGGACCGACCCCCACGTCGATCACGTCGACGCCGCCCGCGACGAGGCCCGTCGTGAGCGCGCGAAACAATCGATCCGCAGACAGCCGGCAGTCACGCCCGACGGCGATGCGCGGGGGTCTCGTCGCACCCTCGGGACGAAGGAGCGTGCCGAGCGCGCAACCGATGCGCTCGACGAGCGAATCGTCGAGGTCGCGATCGGCGACGCCGCGGATGTCGTATTCGCGGAAGATTTGGGCCGGAACCGTCATTGTCGCGCGGAAGCTACCTCGGGGCGACAGGCGTTGCCAGCGCGGGAAGCCCCTCGCGAGCGCGACGCCGATTCGCTGCGCGCCACCCACGCCTCAGCGAACGCACGTTCGGGGCACCGGACAGAGCGCGGCCGCGCCGCTTTTACCGAGCGCGTCCTCGCGGTACCAGCGCGGGGGCGTGTAGTAGAGCCTCGGCTCTCCGGTGCGCGACCAGGCGGTGACCGCGGGCGCGTAGTAGCACCCCTCGGCGGGCATCACCCATTGACCCGGGTGCCACGCGAAGCGGCGATCCTCCCACGCGTAGTGGCCGTCGACCCAGACGCAGTCGGGCGCGCTCTCGATCGATTCGGGGATTTCCTCGACCTGCGCCGGAGGCGGGGGGAAATCGACGAGCACGAATTCTTGCACGTGCGGCGGGTGCGTCCCCCTGGGCGCAAGCTCCGTGCTCGAGCCGCAGGCGACGAAACACGCCGCCGCGGCCGCGACGCGGAGTCCGTTTTGCTTCACGGGAACACCATAGCGCCGAGGAGCTCGTTCTCGATGATGCTTCCGAACAGCATGAGCTCGAGGATCGCGAGCACGATGAACGGCCCGAAAGCGAGACGTGCCCCGCCGAGCCCCGGCTCCGGTTCGTCGGCGAGCGGATCGTCGGCGAGCTCGCGCTCGAGGGCCGCTCGCTCCTCGCCCTCAGCGTTGTCGAGCGCTTCGTACAGGGCGCGCCGCTCCGCCTTCACGGCCTCGGGCTCCTCGAGCTTTCCGCGCGTCGCGAGCACCGCGAGCGTCACCGCCGTCGCCTGCACGGCGCCCGCGAGCAGCGCGAACACCGCTCCGAACCAGCCGAACCACGCGCCTGCGAGCATCACGAGCTTGGCGTCGCCGAGCCCCATGCCGGGCCGACCCTTGACCTTCTGATAGAGCACGATGAACGGCAGCCAGATGATCGCGAAGCCGACCGCCGCGCCGAGCAGCGATTCGCGAAAGCTCGAGTCGGCGCGCAAAGGTACGCTCGCGACCCCGAGCAACGCGCCGCCGAGCGTAATGCCGTCGGGCAGGTACATGTGTTCGAGGTCGATGAACGCCGCTGCGACGAGCGCGAGCCCGAGCGCGAGGTAACAGGCGAACACGAGACCGAACTTCCACGCCGGCGTGTCGAGCGGCAGCTCGAGCACGACGGCGCGCACGATGGCGAGAGAAAGCAGCCCGCCGATGAGCTCGACGAGCGGGTAGCGCGGCGAGATCTTCGTCTTGCAGCAGCGCGAGCGACCGCCTAGCAAGAGAAAGCTCAGGACGGGCACGTTGTCGCGCGGAGCGATCGCCGCGCCGCAGCCCGGACAGCGGGACGGCGGGTACGCGAGATTTTCGCCCCGCGGCAGCCGATGGATGACGACGTTCAAGAAGCTCCCGAAAACGAGCCCGAGCGCGCCCGCCACGACGAGCAGGAATTCAGGGGGAAAGTCGGCGAGCGTGAGCACGGGGGAGCAGCGGATTTCCTTCCTCGGCTCGCTCGAAGCTACCGCGTTGCCCCCGGCGTGGTACAAACGAACCGCGACGATGGCCGATACCGCGCGGATCCTGGAGGATTTCGCTCGCAGCGAACCGTCGGCCCGGGCGTTCGCCGCGCGCGCGTTCGACGCGGCGTGGGAGCCGTCGTCCGTCGCGTTCCGCGCGATGTTCGCGGGCGTCGCGCGTCGCCTCGGTAGCGCCGGCGGCGTTGCACCCGACAATGCGCCGGACATTTCGGACGCGCGCCCGCACTGGACGCTCACGGATTGGGTTCGCGCGGCGCTCGTCCTACGCGCGCTGCGCTCCGTCGACGTCGCGACTCAGCCGGCCGTCGTGCAGCGGTTGTTCGAAGGCGGTGAGCTCGGTGAGCAAGAGAGCATTCTCCGCATGCTCGAGCTTTTGCCGCTGCCGTCCCGCTACGTCGAGACCGCGCTGCTCGGCTGTCGAGCGAACGCGGTCCGCGTGTTCGAAGCGATTGCGTGCGACAATCCGTACCCGGAGCGGCACTTCCCCGAGCGCTCGTTCAATCAGATGGTGTTGAAGGCTATTTTCATGGAGGTCCCCGTGGCGCGCATCGAGGGACTCGCGCGCCGCCGGAGCCCCGAGCTCGAGCGCATGGCGCGCGACTACGCGAGCGAACGTCGCGCCGCGGGTCGTTCCGTTCCGGCCGACGTCGATGCGCTGCTCACAGGAAGCAAATCATGAAGTTTTTCGATCCCCACATTCACATGACCAGCCGCACGACGGACGACTACGAAGCCATGGCGAACGCCGGCATCGCCGCGATCGTCGAGCCGGCGTTCTGGGTCGGCCAGCCCCGCTCGCACGCCGGCACCTTCGAGGACTACTTTCTCTCGCTCCTCGGCTGGGAGCGTTTCCGCGCAAGCCAGTTCGGCATTCGCCATTTCTGCACCATGGGGCTCAATCCCAAAGAGGCGAATCACGCGAAGCTCGCGCCCGCCGTGCTCGAGCTCTTGCCGCTGTATCTCGAGAAAGAGGGCGTCGTCGCCGTCGGCGAGATCGGGTACGACGACATCAGCCCCGCCGAGGAGCGCTGTTTCGCGCGGCAGATCGAGCTCGCGCGCGACGCGGGCCTTCCCATCCTCATTCACACGCCGCATCGCGACAAAAAGCGCGGCACCGAGCGCACGCTCGCGCTCGTAAAGGAAAGCGGCTTCCCGCCGGAGCGGACGCTCGTCGATCACAACACCGAGGAGACGCTGCCCTCGGTTCTGGACTCCGGCTGCTGGGCGGGACACTCCATCTATCCGAAGACGAAGATGGACGAGCCTCGCATGGTGGCCCTCGTTCAGAAGTACGGCGCCGAGCGAATCCTCGTGAACTCCGCCGCCGACTGGGGCGTCAGCGACCCGCTGAAGGTTCCGAAGACCGCCAAGGCGCTCGCCGATGCGGGCGTCTCGGCCGATGCCATCGAGACCATCTGCTGGAAAAACCCGATCGCCTTCTTCGCACAGAGCGGCCGGCTCGACCCGACCGAGCTCGAGCGCCCGCTCGGCGTGAATCAGACCGAGCTCTGGGAAGGCAACTCGGTGCTGCGCGGGCAGTCACCGCGGCGCGACGAAGGCTAGCGCGGAATCGTGCGCCCCACCCTCGTTCTCGACGTCGTGGGGCTCACGCCCTCGCTCGTCGGCGCGCACACGCCGAACCTCGCGCGCTTTCGCGACGACGGCGCGCTGCGCCCGCTTCGCACCATCACGCCCGCCGTCACGTGCTCGGTGCAGTCGACGTTCGTCACGGGCACGCTGCCGCGCGAACACGGCATCGTCGGGAACGGCTGGTACTTCCGCGACCTCGCGCAGGTGTGGCTCTGGCGGCAGTCGAACGCACTCGTCGGCGGTGAGAAAATCTGGGACGCGGGAAAGCGCCGGGACCCGAGCTTTCGCACGGCAAAGCTCTTTTTTTGGTACAATATGTACTCGTCCGCCGACTTCTCGGTCACGCCGCGACCGATGTACACGGCGGACGGACGCAAGCTTCCGGACGTGTACACGGAGCCGCCGGAGCTCCGCGGTGCGCTCCAGAACGAGCTCGGCACCTTTCCGTTGTTCGAGTTCTGGGGGCCGCGCGCCGGCATCGCGTCGACGCGCTGGATCGCGCACTCGGCCGAACGCGTCATCGCCGCGCACGAGCCGGCGTTGTCGCTCGTGTACCTGCCGCACCTCGACTACGACCTCCAGCGCTTCGGTCCGAAGGACCCGCGCATCGACAAGGCGCTGCGCGAGCTCGACGAGGTCGTAGGTGAGCTCCTCGATTTCGCCCGAAAGCGGGGCCTGCGCGTGGTCGTGCTCTCGGAATACGGAATCACCGGCGTGACCGGCGCGATCCATCCGAATCGCGTCCTCCGCGACGCCGGGCTCTTGCGCGTGCGCGAAGAGCTCGGCCGCGAACAGCTCGACCCCGGCGCGAGCGCCGCGTTCGCCGTGGCGGACCACCAGATTGCGCACGTGTACGTCAAAGACGAACGGCGCGCCGGCGAAGTGCGGTCGCTGTTCGAGAACGTGCCGGGCGTCGAGCGCGTGCTCGACGCGGACGGCAAGCGCGCCCTCGGACTCGATCATCCGCGCGCGGGCGAGCTCGTGCTCGTGTCCGCGGCGGATCGCTGGTTTTCTTACTATTTCTGGAACGACGACGCGCGCGCCCCCGACTACGCGCGCACCGTCGATATCCACGCGAAGCCCGGCTACGACCCCGTCGAGCTCTTCGTCGATCCGGCGCTCGTTTCGCCGGCGTTCACCGTCGCGCGCAAGCTCGCGGCGCGAAAGCTCGGATTTCGGACGCTCCTCGACGTGATTCCGCTCGACGCGTCGCTCGTGAAGGGCTCGCACGGTCGCGTCACGGATCGGCCGGAAGACGGACCCGTGTTCATGACGTCCGCCCCCGAGCTCCTACCGGACGGTGACGTCGAGGCGACGCGCGTGAAGGAGCTACTGCTCGCGCACGTCTTCGACTGAACGCAGGGCAGAGGAGGACTGCTCAGGTTCCCCGTATCCAGCGCTGGGACAGCAACGTGGCGCAGAACGCCGCGAACGCGGTGCCGGTCAGAGCCAGGTATGGCCCGCTCCCACCGCTCGCGATGAACGCCGCGTCGACGAGCGAGATGCCGGCTATCAACGTGACCACCGCGCGTCCAATCGCGCGTCCACCGGCACGCGCGAAGCGGAGCGCGCGGAGGGTCCACGCGACGTGAACAACGAGCACTACGGCGAGCGTCGCAAGCCGCGTGGAGGATGCACCCCCGTAGTCCGTCGTGGCGAGCACGACCAGCACCGGCGCGAAGACGAACGCCGTCGGCCAGGCGCGGCCCATCGCCGACGCGTTCTCGAAGCGGGCGACGTGCGTGAGTCCGACGACGTAGAGGAGCAGGCTCGCCGCGGGCAACGTCACGGAGACGAAGGCGCCGCCCGCAGCGAACGCCCCGAGCAGATAAAGCCCGGCCCGGCAGAGCCCCATGACGAACGGCGACCAGGGGACGCCCTTGTGGAAGCGATCGTAAACGACCACGAACGCCGCGATGCCGAATCCGGTCGCGACGAGCTCGGCTCCCGCTTGCGACAGCGCGGCGAACGCGGCGAGCGCGGCGAGCGCGAGGACGAGGGTGCCGATGCCGAGAACGAATACGGTCGTCCGAGCGATGCGGCCCGAGGGGATGGGTCGCTCCGGACGTTCGCGCGCGTCGATTTCCGCGTCGAACGCGTCGTTCAGGAACATCCCTCCCGAATAGAGCAGCGACGCGGCGAACCCGGCGACCACGACCGGAAGCGCTTCGAGCTCGGCGGCCGCGAGCACGGCTCCCGCGAGGACGTTCGACCACACCGTCGGAAGATTCGAGACACGCGCGAGGTCGAGGAGCGTGCGGAGCTTCATGCGTGAACGCTCAGGCGTCTCGCCGCGACGCGAGCGTCGCGAGCACCCACTCGAGCTCCGCAGCGATGGCGTCGGCGACGGGGCGCTCGCGGTACGCGGGAGGCAGCACGCCGAAGGTGTACGTCTCGACCTCGAGGTGCGGCGCGAGCCCTGCGCCGAACACGAGCAGCTCGCCGAGGTCGTCCTGAGTGCTCGTGAACGCCCCGAGCGTCGCGTGGAATACGGGCACGTGGCAATGGACGCGCCATTCCGCGCCTCGTCCGAGCTCTTCGGCCGCGCGAAACGCCTCGGGCAGATCGACGAAGCGCCGGAGCCGGCGCGACGCCGGCGCAAGCTCGCTCGCGTCGCCGACGACCGTCTGGTGGAAGTACACGCCGTCGTCGAAGGCTCGGAGCTCCGCGAGCGCGGCCGGCGTCGCGGGAGCGAGCCTTAGCCCCGCGCTCAGCTGGATTTTCGGCACGGAGACCCCCGCCGAGGACAGCTTCTGCAGGGCCATGAGCGGCCGCTCGAACTCGACGGAGGCATGACACGCGTCGAGGCAGACGCCGACGTGACGCCGCAGCAC
>DASUTR010000867.1:0-4018 GCA_036374535.1 Polyangiaceae bacterium | reverse complement strand
GTGAGGGCAACGTTGTAGCGGGCCTGTCCCCATCCCTGCTCCGACAGGCGCTCCATCAGGCAGTCGAGAAAGAGCGCCATGGCGCGCCGATCGACGAGCTCGATCAAGATCAAGCAGCCGTGCGTCATGGGCTTGCCCCGGTCCCGATGCGGCTCGAGAACTCCACATTGAACGTCCGGATGGTCCTTGACGTGCGGGATCTCGAGCTCCTTCGGTCTCGTCCACAGCGATTCGAACCACTCGGTGATTCCCCGGTAGCTCCGCTCGAGACGGTCGGGTACGGGCGGACGTTCGACCCCTCGAGGCAGCGCGCAGGGGACAATCACCTTGCAGGCGCTGTCGTAGAGGTTGCGATCGAGGGGCGTGCCCGAAAAGTAGTTCCGAATTCGGTAGAGAGCCGCGGCCGCCATGAAAAGCTCGGCGTGCCGCTCGAGCAAGCTGCGTGTGCGTCCCACGGTGTTCGGGTCCACACGCGCGTTCAGGAAGGCGCGCGAAAGATCCTGTCGCCGGATCATTTCCTGAGGCCCGAGCTCGAGGCGTTCGACTTGTTGCCTCAGGTTTTTGAGATACTGCGCGTCGTCGACCGTGAGCCCCGGGTGGGCCGCATAGAAGAAACCACACTCCCTTTGATGGTCGCGGACCCACTTCGCGAACTTCTCGTACCCCTGGTCGCTCGTATGTCCGTCGTAGCCCTCGCAGTGGCTGAAGATCACATCGAGGATGGGCCCCGCTTCGTCCACGATGAGTCGAATGTACGGTTCCCAGGGTCGGTCGAAGTCGACGACGAGGAGCAAAAGGCCCTCTTCCTCGAACACGGTAAAGTGGATGAAGTGAATCGACTGCAGCTTCTCGAGCGCCCCGACGTCACCGATGCCGCCCTCGGTGCTCGCCTTTCGCAGCCGGAACAAGACATCGAGTAGCGTCTTCAGACGCTTCGCGTACGTCGTGGGCTCGGCAAATGAGACGAATCCCTTCTTCACCTTTGCCAACAAGGTGATTTCGGTAGAACCTCTCAGGCTCCTGCTGTTCTTACGTTCTTCGGTCACGCGCTCTCCTCTCGCGGCCGGACGTTCATGACGGGACGAATCGGGTCGAGCTTCGGCGGGCACACAATATCGGGCCGGACGATGGCGTCCCCATCGTGTGGTGTCCATGGGTAAGTTTCCACGATGGCGCGGAGCTTCCTCGCGACGTCGAGATCCTGGTCGCGTGGAGTCGTAAGCTCGCTCGTCACGAGGTCCCCAATCGACGGGTCCCGATCGCTTGCGCACGGTGCTCGAGGCCAGCCGTACCGTGTCACCCATCGGGCAGGTCACGGTTTCGTTCGGACACGTAAACGCCGTGCTGCGGGAGCGAGCCCGATGCTTCGAGCTGCCTTGCTCGGCGACCGCTCCGAGCTATGAGCTCGCGATGAGACGCGTGACTCCTGCTTTGCTTGCCGCTTCGATCGTCACCCTCGCGTGCAGCGACCCCACGGCTCGCGACGAAACGAGCTCGGGTGGCGGTTCCGGCGGAAGCGGCGCGCAGACGGGCGGTACTGCGGGAAGCGGCACGCAGCCCGGCGGTGCGGGGGGGAGCAGCGCCGGCACTCGGGGCGGCGCGGGCGGAGGTTCGAGCGCGGTGACGTGGTCCGAGCACGTCGCGCCGATTGTCTTCCGCGAGTGTGTCGGGTGCCATCGCGACGGCGGCATCGCGCCGTTTTCTCTCACGACGTACGCGAGCGCCGCCGAGTCGGCTTCTTCCATCGCTTACGCCACGGGTACTCGCTACATGCCGCCGATGCCGGTCGACAACAGCGGAAGCTGCAACACGTACTCGAACGCACGCTGGCTCAGCGACGCGGAAATCGCGACCATCGGCGCGTGGGACCGCGGAGGCGCGCTCGAGGGCGAGCCCTCGCTCGCTCCCGAGCTCCCGGCTGCTCCTGCGGGGCTCGAACGCGTCGACATGACGCTCGATGCGATGGCGAGCTACACACCGAACGAGGCGCTCAACGACGACTATCGCTGCTTCGTCGTTGACCCGGGACTCGCTAGCGACGCGTTTCTCGTGGCTTACGACGTGGTGCCGGGCGACCCGCGCATCGTTCACCACGTCATCACGTACGCGCCGGAAACCGACGAAGAATCCGCGCTCGCCGAAGCGCTCGACGCAGCGGAGCCGGGGCTCGGCTACACGTGCTTCGGAAGCTCGGGCGTCGACGCGAGCCCGGTGGTGCTCTGGGCGCCCGGCACGGGTGTCACGCGTTTGCCCGAGGGCACGGGTCTCCCGCTCGCCGCGGGGCGCAAGCTCGTGCTGCAGGTGCACTACAACCTCGCGCCCGGCGCATTCCCCGATCGAACCACCGTGCGTCTAGAGACCGCGCCGAGCGTCGCAAGGCCTGCGGTCTTTACGCCCGTCGCGGACCTATCCCTCGAAGTTCCGCCCGGCCAGGCGCTCGCCGTCTCGACGCGCACCTTCTCGCTCGGTACGCCCATCCCCGCCATGACGATCTACGGCGTTCTGCCGCACATGCACACGCTCGGCCGTACCCTCAGGCTGGAAGCGACGACGGGTGCGAACGCCGCTAGCGGTTGCCTCGTCAACGTCGACCGCTGGAACTTCCACTGGCAGAACGCTTGGTGGTACGAGACGCCCGTCGTCGCGAACAATCTGTCGAGCTACACGCTGAGCTGCGGCTACGACACGAGCTCGAGAACGACGCCCGTCACCTGGGGTGAGGGGACGGACGACGAGATGTGCATCGTCTACCTGTACGCGACGTTCTGACGCGCAGCCGCGAGCCGCCGCGGCTCACTCGACTCGAGGAGGGCGAAGTCAGGCGAGCATTTCGCTGAAGATCCCCTTGGGCAAGGAGGAGTCCCCGAAATTGTCGGTCGGAGCGCCGTTCGACTGGGTGACGCGCGCCGCTTGAAGCAGTGTATTGAGCATCTTGTTCACGCCCGATACCGACGCGTCGCCGCCCTTACCGTCCTGACCTCCACCCGGCATCTGACCCGTGCCGACGGTGACGTATTGGCCCTTCTTGAAGAAACCGTTGGACGTCCCCGCCAGAATCCACGGCACGTTGCTGAACGAGTGCGCTCCGGTCGCGCACTGATTGGTCCAGATCGTGACCCCCTGATCGAAGAGCGGCCCGGTCGCGGTCGTGTACTGCGAGACCTGATCCAGAAGGTACTTGTAATGACCCATCATGATCCGATCGACGGCGTGACAGAGATCGAGCGCGTTCGACACGGTGCGGTGCGAGGCGTCGTGGAATTTGAAGCTCTGACCGTTGACGGTGTAAACGTGATCATCGATGCGGTCGCCGATCTTCAGCACCGCGACACGCGTGTAGTTCGCCGCGACCGAAAATGCCATGAGCTGCATGAACAACCGCACCGCCTGCTCGCGGTTGGCTTGGTCGTAAGGCCTCGGGTCGATCTGTCGCATGGTCGCGACATCCGCCTCGGGAATCGTGACCGTCGTGGGCTGCATTCCGATCTCGATGTCACGAATCGCCGTGAGATGTTGATCGAGCCGGGTGCGGTCGCTCTGGCTGAGATCCGTGCGGGCGAGCAACGCCTGGATCTGCGGGCGCAAAATGTCGTTGATGCTCTTGCTGCGATTCGCCCGTAAGATCTTAGCCTGCTCCTCATCCGACGTGCCGCCGCCCCCCTCGCCGATGACGCCGATGATGGCCTGATAGGCTCTGTACGGCGAGTCGATGTAGACGCGCGGCTGGTTCGGGGCGACGTACGAAACGTACCCGGGAATGTCGAAACCCGTACCGCCGGGCGAAAACATGCCGGCGTGGAGCACGAGCGGGTCGCGGCCTGGCTCGTTTTTGGCCTTTGCGATCGCGGTGTCGACCGAGATGCCCGTGGCGACGGCATTGGTGCTACCGGCCGTGATCTTCGCGGAGGTGAGGATCTGAGCGTCCGCGGCGGAGTGCGAGCAGCCCGTCGAGTTGTACGGAAGGTTCACGCCTTTTACGACGAGAAGCCTGTCGGCGTAGTCGGAAAGCTCTCCGATC
>DASUTR010000866.1:0-2304 GCA_036374535.1 Polyangiaceae bacterium | reverse complement strand
CCCCCCTCGGCGGCCTTCTTCGCGAGCAAGAGACTCTCGCTCGCCGAGAACGCCGATTCGGTGGTGGCGCCGCCGTATTGGTTGTCGCTCACGATCTCGATGCCCGAGCTCTTGCGCAGCGCCTCGAGGCACCCTTCTTCGCGCTCGCGAGTACTCGCCGAACCTTCCTGATAGCGGAGCACGACCACCTTGCCCTTGCCGTGCAAGAGCTCGACGAGATGCTCGCCGCCGAGACGGCCCGCCGCGCGATTGTCCGTCGCGACGAAGCTCACGATGTTGCCGCCCGACAGCGCGGAGTCGAAAATGACGACGGGGATCTTGCCGGCGGCGGCTCGGTTTACCGGAGCGACGAGCGCTTTGTCGTTGAGCGGCGCGAGCAGTATGCCGGAAGCGCCCTGCGCGACGAACGAATCGACGAGCTCGACCTGACTCTTCAAGTCGTCCTCTTTGAGGGGGCCCTTCCAGACGAGGTCGACGTCGAGCTCGCGCGCGGCCTTGACGCCCCCCGCGTGGACGCTCTTCCAGAACTCGTGAGTCGTGCCCTTCGGGATCATGGCGATCCTCAGGCGCGCCGGTCCCGCATCGGTTGAGCCGCCTTCGTTCTTGCGGGCACACGCTGCGAAAATCCACGTGGCCGCGAGTCCAAAACCCGCTTGGAGAAACCGTCGTCGCACGACCGTTTAGTAACACGAGGGGACAGCCGGAGCGGAAAGTCCCGTTAATTCCGATGTTCCGCGCGTCAAATCGTCGTAACGGGGCATCTTCGGGCCTGCGAAACGTGAGCCGCCCTCGCGAGGTCTCGACTCTCTCATTGTGCATGGGACAGGTTGCACCGAGTCTCGCGCTCTTGTGGGCCAAGGTGCCCGATGAGCAACGCTACTCGTTCCGCGACTGGCCCAGTTCTCGGCAAGAACGGGCCCGCGTTGCTCGAGCGCGCTCGATCTGGTGTAATACGGACGTGGCGGCACCGAGCAGGCCCGCAACGGGGGCGCCGCTATCGAGTGACGCGCCCGGAGCCGATCCGGCTGCGACGGACAACGTCGATGCCTTCATCCGGGCATACAGCCCGTACGTGGCTCGGCTCGCGTATCGCCTCCTCGGCCGGGACGAAGAAGTGGACGACATCGTGCAGGACGTCTTCGTCGCATTCCTGCGCTTTCGGCAGGACATTCGCGAGCCCGCGGCCGTGCGCTCGTGGCTCGCTACGACGACGGTGCGCACCGTTCACAAGCGGCTTCGAACGCGCATGCGGCGCGTGCGCGCGCTGCTCCGGCTCGAGGGCGACAACGCGAAGACCGAAGTGGCTGCCGTGGGCGCGTCGCCCGAGGATCACACGGCGCTCGCGCGCATTCACCGCGCACTCGACGCCGTCCCGGCCAAAGTGCGCATCGCCTGGGTCCTCCGCTACCTCGAGCAGGAGACGAACGAAGACGTCGCGCGTCTCTGCCGCTGCTCGCTCGCGACCGCCAAACGCCGCATCGCGCAAGCCAACCAGGCCGTGCAGAAGGCGGTGGGCCAATGATCGACGACGCTCGACCGGAACTCGAGGGCGAGCTCGAGCGCGCGCGCGCCGCTCAGCCGAGCTGGACGCTCTCGCGCCAGCAGCAGCTCATCTGGGGTGTCCGCGGCCGGCTGCAGGCGAGACGGCGCCGCACGTCGACGCTGCTCGTCGCGGCCGGCTTGGCGCTCGCCGCGGGCATGGGCGTCGCCGGCTTCAAGATGTACGGCGGCTCGGCGTCCGGCGAAAACGTGGAGTCGATTCGTGCCGAGCGCTGGAACCTGCGCGACGGCTCCGAGATCGTCATCGAGAGTCCCACCACCGTCATCAAGAAGAAGCGAGAGTCCGCGACGGAGATCCTCTTCGAGCTCGAGGCCGGCGCCGCGCACTTCGAGGTGGTTTCGAAGCCGAACCGCGTCTTCCGCGTCAACGCGGGACGCGCCACGGTCGAAGTCGTCGGCACGAGCTTTCGCGTGGCGCGCAAGCAGTCGAGCTCCGAGGTGAGCGTCGATCGCGGCCGCGTCATCGTCTCGTGGAGCGGCGGCTCGCGCGTATTGAACAAGGGCGAAGCGGGGACGTTTCCCCCTGGTCGAAACCCGCCGCGGCGGCACGCTGGAATGCCTGCACTTCGGCGCGCTGGCGGTGTGCGACACGCAGGGCCGGGTGCTGGCGGGCGCCGGCGATCCGCACTGGGTCACCTTCACCCGCTCCACGCTGAAGCCGCTGCAGGCGCTGCCCTTCGTGCAGGGCGGTGGCGTGCAGCACTTCGGCCTGACGCGCGCCAACGTGGCCCTGCTGTGCGCCAG
>DASUTR010000865.1:0-24091 GCA_036374535.1 Polyangiaceae bacterium | reverse complement strand
GCTCTTGAAGCGGGTGATGATCTGGGAGTACTTCGCGTAGTCGGTGACGACGGAGCGAGCCGTGGCCGCCGGAGCCTGGACGAGCACGCGCGCGGCGCCGGCGTCGACGCTGCTGTTCGCGACCTTCACGGCGAAGCGCTCGACGTTGCGCGTGGCGGGCGTCGCGTCCGTACGCGTCGCGGCGAGCGAGGCACCGAGCATCAAAAACGTCGAGAGAAAGAGCGTTCGCGTCCGGCGGGCGAGAAGCATGACCCCCGGGGGTCTTTGCACGCGCCATGCCGGGGCTGGGCCCGGGCATCGCCCCTGTAAATTCGAGCACTTACGATGCACACGGCGCACCGCGGCGTGAGCTTTCGATCCTAGGGTGACGCAACAGCGGCACAGGTTACGGTAGCTCGGGAAACGCCCCGTCTTTCGGCGCGCCTCAAGAGCTACAGGACAGCATCGAGCAGCCCGGCTTGTCGCGCGCCCAGTCGGGACGCTTTTCCGCGAAGCGCGCGCGCTCGGGTTGCTCGTCGAACGGGCGCCGGAGCGTGTCGAGGAGCTCGGTGACGAGCGACGCGTCGCCCGCTTCGGCGCGCTCGATCGCAAGCTGCGCGAGGTAGTTTCTGAGCACGTACTTCGGATTGACCGCGTCCATCGCGCGCTGCCGCTCGGAGTCCGGCGTTTCGTCTTCGCGCACGCGCGCGACGTAGCGACCGAGCCAAACACCGAGCTTCTCCGCGTGCTCGGCGGGAACGGAGCGAGGCTCGTAGAATGCGTCGCGAACGGCGTCGACGAACGCGCGCCCGTTCGCTTCACCCGGCGCGTCCGCGCGCAATCGGGCGAGCCGGCGGAAGAAGATCGTCATGTCGGTTTCGACGGCGCCGAGGAGCTCGAACAGGTCGTTCACGAGGGTCACGTCGGGGATCCGCACTTCGCCGTTCGGCGTGAGCTCGTCTTCGCGGAGCGCGCGCAGGCCGAGCTTCGCCGCCATGATGCGCTTCTGGGCGGCGACGAGCGTGTCGCCGTAGACGCGGAGAGCGTCTTCCAACGCCTCCACGTCGCCGATGAGCGGGTGGAGCGCGCCCGCGAGTCGCGTGAGATTCCATAGCCCGATCGCCGGCTGATTCTCGTAGCGGTAGCGGCGGCCGCTCGCGTCGGTGATGTTCGGCGTCCAGGCGGGCGAATAGTCGTCGAGAAAGCCGTAGGGACCGTAGTCGATCGTCAGCCCGAGGATCGACATGTTGTCCGTGTTCAGCACACCGTGCACGAAACCGACGCCCATCCAGCGCGCGACGAGCTCGGCCGTGCGGCGGCACACCTCCGCGAGCCAGGCGGTGTAGGCGCGCGGTGACGGCGCGCCGAGCTCCGGGAAATAAGTACCGAGCGTGAAGCTCGCGAGTTTCGAAAGGAGCGTTACGTCGTCGCGGCGTGCCAGGATTTCGTAGTTGCCGAAGCGGAGGAAGCTCGGCGCGACGCGGCACACCACGGCGCCCGGTTCGGGCCGCGCGTTGCCGTCGTAGAGAAGGTCGCGCATCACGCTCTCGCCCGTTTCGACCAGGCAGAGCGCTCGCGTCGTCGGAATACCGAGGTGATGCATCGCCTCGCTGCACAAGAATTCACGGATGGACGAGCGCAGCACGGCGCGACCGTCGGCGTGGCGCGAATACGGCGTCGGTCCCGCCCCCTTGAGCTGAAGCTCCCAGTGCTCACCCCGGCGATTCCGCACTTCTCCGAGCGAGATGGCGCGGCCGTCACCGAGCTGACCCGCCCACGTTCCGAACTGGTGCCCGCCGTAGCACGCGGACACGGGGTCCATCCCGGCGAGCACGCGATTGCCCGCGAAGACCTCCGCGAATTCGCCGCCGTTCACGAACTCGGGCGAAAGATCGAGCAGGTCGGCGACCTCCCGCGCGACGGCGAGCGTCCGCGGCTTCTTCACGGGCGTCGGTTTTACGCGCGAGAAGCACGCGCCGTGCACCTGCCGCACGCGATTGTCTTCGACGGGATCGATCGGCAGCTCGCGAAGGGCACGGTTGTCGAACTCGAGCATCGGGGACGCTTTCTAGCGCATCGCGCTCGATATGCCCGAACGAGACATTCCGCGGCGCCGCCGGCACCGTCGCCCCGACGGGTCGCTCACTTAGCGGAGACGGGGATCCACACCTCCATGCGGCGCAGGAACGGTAGCGTCGAGGGCGGGTCGTAGCCCGCGAAATACGGCTCGCCGTGCAGGGTGTAGCCCGCCGAGCCAGCTCGCACCAAAAGCTCGGCCTGCTTCGCCTGGATCAAGTCGCTGTCGTACCGGCCGCGAAAGCGGAGCACCGCGACGCGCTCTCCGCGTGCCTTGTGCACGCGGACGCGAGAGTCGCGCGGCTCGGGCAAGTCCGAAAGCGCCCACTCGCGCGGCATCGTGAACGTCACGCTGTAGCCGAACTCCGAATCTCGGGTCGTCACGGGCGTCGTCATCGCAATGCGCTCGCCTCGCTTTTCTTCGACACGCACGCCGCCAGGCGTCGTCTTGGCAAGCTTTTCCTGCCGCGCGTTGTCGCCGAAAATGTACCCGGCGAGCCGCCGAAAGCCCTCCTCACGGGCAGCATCGGCGTCGGTCGTATCGGCGACGACCGTCTCGGCGACGACGCGCGGCGCGTACTTGCGGATCTCGATGCCGTTGGTCTCCTCCACGAGCTCGTACTCGGGCTCCTCGAGGAAGATTCGGTCGAGCTGCCACTTGGCGAGGATCGCCGCACCGCTGAGCGCCAGGAGACCGGAAAGCAGCGGACGTTCGCGGACGACGCGCGGGCCCACGTGCGCGAGCCCGAGGACTCCGAGCGCGAGCGCGGGCGCTCCCGTGAACGCGGGCAAATACGCCACGACGTTCCAAACCCAATGGGGCGCCTGGGTCAGCGTGGGTGGGGACTCGGTCGCAATTCCGTTGCTCAGCGCCTGGTTCGTCGATTCGGCCATGGTAACGACCTGCAAAAGCAACTTTCGCGCCGTCGCGCCGTCCCGGCGAGGCAGGAAGGTCCGTTTCGCGACGGCCTGCGCCCGCCCGGGCAAGTTTTTCACGAGGCACTGTCCTCACGTTTGGCCCAGGTCGAACGACGGCGGTATTTTGCTTCGCAGATGGATCTCCCCGTGCGCGAAGGTGACGTCGTTCTCGGCAAGTACGCGATCGAGCGCGTCCTCGGCGAAGGGGGCATGGGATTCGTGGTTGCCGCCCGGCACCTCGAGCTCGGCGAGCGAGTAGCGCTGAAGTTCCTCTTGCCCGAAGCCGCCAAGCTTCCGGAAGCCTGCCTGCGCTTCGTGCGAGAGGCGCGCGCCGCGGCGCGCGTCAAGGGAGAGCACGTCGCGCGCGTGCTCGATGTCGGAACGCGCGACGACGGTATGCCCTTCATCGTCATGGAGTACCTGGAGGGCCAGGACCTCGGGCGCTTGGTCGAAACGCACGGCCCGCTCGCGGTGACCGATGCCGTTCACTACGTGCTCCAGGCATGCGAAGCCGTCGCGCAGGCTCACGCGGTCGGCATCGTGCATCGCGATCTCAAACCCGCGAACCTGTTCCTCACGACGAGCACCGACGGCTCGCCCCTCGTCAAGGTGCTCGACTTCGGCATTTCGAAGACGACGAGCGTATTCACGCAGACGCTGTCCCCCGATCTCACGACCGTGAACGCGTCCGTTGGGACCCCTCAGTACATGTCGCCCGAGCAGGCGCGCGACGCAGGTAAGGTCGACGTACGGACCGACGTGTGGGGTCTCGGCACGATCCTCTTCGAGCTCCTCAGCGCGCGACCCGCATTTTACGGCGAAGATCTTCCGGCGATCGTCATGATGATCGCCACCGAAGAGCCGCCCGAGCTCGATGCGTTGCGGCGCGACGTGCCCGTGGCGCTCGCAGCCGTCGTCCGCCGCTGCCTGAAAAAGAACCGCGATGAGCGCTTCGCCAACGTCGCGGAGCTCGCGCGTGCGCTCGAGCCGTTCGGTACCGCCGAGGCGCGCGGTTCGGTGGCGCGCGTCGCGCGCATCCTGGGACACGATTCGGTGCCGCCGACGACCGTGGAAACGCCCGCGAGCGTTCCGGCGAAACGAGGGGGCTCGGCGGGCTTCGTGCTCGCCGCCGCCACCATCGCGGTACTCGGTGCCGGTGCATGGTCGCAACGGTCGAGTCTTTCGGCCGTCGTGTCCACGGCGCCCGCTCGCCCGCCGGCCCACGCGCCGGCGGCGCGCCCCAAACCCCCCGATTCACCGCCACCCGGAGCGAACGCGACTCCGGCGCTGGCCCCCGCGGCGGCACTGCCGACCGCCGTTGCGTCCGGCCGCTCCGAAGCTCCCCGCGAACCGGGCGAGGTCGCGAGCATCGCACCCACGACGAAGGAAGCGCCGCCGTCCGAACGGACGCGCGCGCCGGTTCGCCCGCGCGGGTTCGACGCCACCAAAGCGGCGACCGAGCTCTTCGCCGCCGCCGAACGCGCCTACGGCTGCACGAAACCGGGCGCTCCGAGCGGTGCGGGGCGCGCGAAAGTGACGTTCGCTCCGAACGGCACCGTGAGCCGCGTTTCGTTCTCGGCGCCGTTCGCGAACGGCGCGTCCGAGGCGTGCCTGCGCGACGCGTTCCGAGCGTCGCGCGTGCCCGCCTTCGACGGCGAGGCGCGGTCGCTCGAGCAGCGCTTCCGCGTGGTCTCGCCGGCCGAGCCGGGAACGCTGACGTTCCACGCAAACGTGCCCGCCCACGTCACGTTCGACGGTCGCTCGCTCGGCCCGACGCCGCAATCGGTGACGGCGAGCGCGGGGAACCACACCGTCGTTTTCGTCCACCCCGAGCTCGGTCAGAAAGAGCACGCGGTGAATCTCTCGCCCGGGCAGGAAAAGACGATTCGCGCGACGTTTTCGCCGGCAGAAACCGCACCGTAAACGTGCGCTAAGTCTTTGAAATTGAACGACTTCAATTTACTGTACTTTTGTTCAGTGGCGAGTATTCTGGCCGGCCCATGTCGAACGAAGCCAGCACTCCGAAGCTCCTCGCTCATCACGCCTTCATCGAGTGGACCACGCCCGGCGGACTCCGCGTCGCTTACTACGCGATGCCGCTCGAGCGCATCCCTTGTGACTTCTATGCCGATCCGGATGGCCGCTGGACGTACGAAGAGCTCGTGCGCGCCGCACGCTTTGCCGCGAGCGACGTCGCCATCGGTGCGCTCTCGGACGACTTCAACGGGCACCCCGCGGGCTCCGCGGTCGTGACGTTGAACTCGGCCGATCGCCCCTACGTCGCGATCATCGAGTGCCCGGTCGCGTACGTCTATGCCGGCGACGAAGAAGCCGTGCGCGTGGCGTAGTGTGGCGAAGCGTTTCGGCGCGCCGGCCCGACGCGCGAGCTACGCGCACTCGACGAAACGAACGTCGTCGATCACGACGTCGAACTCGACGCCCTGGTTCACGGCCCACTCGATGTTCTTGACCTTGCCGACCGTGACGGACGGCGGGCGGGGATTGCCCCAGCCAGGCTGCTGGGCGAGCTCGGTCCACGTGACGGTCACGTCCTGCCACTCCGGTCCGACGACGAGATCCTTGCCGAACGAGTTCCAGCACGTCGTGCCGCACAGGCCGCCGTCGGGAATGGTGCTCACGTCGGGGACCTTGACTCGAACGCTCATGTTCGGCTGGCTCGCCTTGATCTTGAAGGTGACGCCCGCGTACTTCGAAGCATCGTAAAAGCCGCCGGAATCGAGGAAATTCAAGCCCACCGACGCGCCCCATTCGTCTTTGGAATCGGTCTTGCCGGCGAAGCGAACCGCTCGCTTCGAGCCCGAGGCTCCGCCTTCGGAAGATGCGAACGTGCCGGCCGGCGTCGTCACCGTCGCGTGATCGGCTTTGGCGATCCACCAGTAACCGGTGCGCTCCGCGAACGGTGCCGCGCGCGAATCACCGTCTTCCAGATCATCGATGAGCCCGTCGGCCGCGGCGCGCGTCGCACCCGCGCACGCCTTGGGCGCCGGAGCGGCGACGGGTTCGGGCGCGAGCACCCGCGGCGCCGGCTCGGGCGCGAGCTCGGCGTCGGGCACGCGCGGCTCCTCCGGATCGGTGAGACAACCCGCACCCGAGATCGTGAGAAAAAGCGCAACGAGCCCCGAGGAAAAGCGTCGATGTCCGAGCACGGTTCGCGCGTGTAGCACGAAGCTCACCGTCCAGGAACGCCGGCCGGACGACACCCGATCCAATCGCAGTGAAACCACTGCTACCGGTGGCACCGAAAACGGTTCCGTGGAAAAGGTTCTTCATGTCGATTCGGCACACGCTTGCTTTCTCCTTGATCTCGTCGCTGGCTCTCGGCTGCTCCGCCGCAGGTGACGGCGCCACGAACGACATCGGCGGCGAAGGCGGCTCGAGCGGAGGTGGAACCGGCGGCATTCCGGCGTCCGGGGCGAGCGGCAACGGCGGCACGGGCGCGATCATCGATCCGGGCGATCCGACGCCGCCCGACGACAACGCGGACTGCGACAGCACGCTCGAGGTGACGTATCGCGACTTCACCGAAGCGCATCCCGATTTCGAAATGCCGTTCCGGGGCGACGTGGTGCGCCGCGGGCTCGTCGCTCCCGACCTCGATGCGCGTAGCAAACCCGTGTTCTTGAATGCCGTCGGCTGCCCGGGCGACATGCTTTCGCCGCTCGCGTGCGCGAACTGGACGGTCTCGACGCCCACGCTCAGCACCGCCGAAGCGTTTGCGCAGTGGTATAGCGACGTCGACGGCGTCAACGTTCGGATCGAGAAAGAGCTCGTGCTCACGGAAACGGCGCCGGGCAGTGGGGAGTACGCCTACGACAGCACGTCGTTCTTTCCGCTCGAGCCGAGCGAGGGTTCCGGCGTGAGCCCCGCCGGTCACTACACCGGCAAGAACTACCTTTTCACGACCGAGATCCACGTGGAGTTCGGCTACCGCGCCGGGCAGCGTTTCACGTTCCGCGGCGACGACGACCTCTGGATCTTCGTGAACGGCAAGCTCGCGCTCGATCTCGGGAGCCTGCACGGTCCCGAGCAGGGCACGATCGACTTCGATGCGCAGGCCGCGACGCTCGGTATCGCCGTCGGCCGAACGTATCCGATGGACATCTTCCACGCCGAGCGCCACACCGACGGCTCGAACTTCCGCGTCACGACGAACATTGCGTGCTTCACGGACGTCGTGGTTCGCTGACTCGCGTCCAGCGAGTCACACTTTCTCCCCCCTCGAGGTGCCACGCCGGCGCTCGCGTGACCATGGTGATCTCGATCACACATCGGCGATTTTTCCCCTGTCAGCGGCCGAGCGTCATTTAACGAGCCCGCCGACTGATCGAACGCACGCGGGCCACTCTTCCGGGCATGACGAACCGGAGCTCTCGAATGTTCGTCCGAGCTCGATTCGGCGCGCGAGCGCTCGTGACGGTCGTCGCGTTTTGCGCCGGCTGCTCGACGCAATCGGCGGGTCGCGAGCGCGCCGGCGGCGGCGCCGGTGGCGCGAGCGGCGGAGGTTTCTCGGGCGCGAGTAGCGGCGCGCCTGGGGCGGGCGCGCCCGGCGGCATCCCGAGCGATGCCGGGCGCGGCGGTGCGAGCGCGGGCAGCGGCGGCGCGGGCAGCGGCGGCGCGGGCAGCGGCGGCGCAGACAGGCCGGATGCGGGCACGGTCGCCGAGCTCACCGTGTTCTACCTCGACGTCGGCGGAAGCGTGATGGCGACCGATGTGACGAACCCGCAAGCGCGCACCCTCGTCGAAGACGCGGGCCAAGGTCCCGACGGCATCGCCCTCGACGAAGAGCGGGGCCACATTTACTGGACGGGGATGGGCGTTCCCGCGAACGACGACGGCTTCCTGCGCCGCGCGAACCTCGACGGCTCGAACGTCGTCACGATCGTTCCCGCCGGCGGCACCTACACGCCGAAGCAGCTCAAGCTCGACGCCGAAAACGGCAAGCTCTACTGGTCGGACCGCGAAGGCATGCGGGTCCAGCGCGCGAACCTCGACGGCTCGGAGCTCGAAACGCTCGTGACGACGGGAACGGGCGCGACCGACCGCCGCGACGACTCGAAGTGGTGCGTCGGCATCGCGCTCGACGTTGCGAACGGCTACTTCTACTGGAGTCAGAAGGGCCCGGACAACGGCATGGTCGGCTCGCTGCGCCGGGCTCGGCTCGTCATGCCGGCGGGCGAAGATTCGACGAATCGTAGCGACATCGAAGTGCTCTTCTCCGGGCTCCCCGAACCGATCGACGTGGACCTCGACCTCACGAACGGGCACATTTACTGGACCGATCGCGGTGACGACACGATCAATCGCGCGCCCGTCGAGATCCCCGACGGCGCGACTGCGGCGAATCGTGCAGACCGTCAAGTTCTCGTGCGTCGCGTGCGCGAGGCAATCGGCGTGACACTCGACGTCGCGCGCGGCAAATTGTTCTTCACGGGGGGCACCGGAGGCCGCGTCGGCATGGCGAACCTCGACGGAAGCGGGGTCGTCGATTTGCTGACGGGCACGGCGGGCCTCACGGGCATCGCCGTGAGCACACGACGCTAGCCGCCGGACGCGCGCCTTCGCGCGACCATGGCGGCGGCCAGCGCAAGCGCGATGCCGGCGAGCGCGGCGTCGTGCAGGCGTTCGTCGCGAACGGGCGCGACGCGCGCGCCGCAACCGTACTCGGGGCAAACGAACGAACCCGAACTGTTCGGATCTTGTTGCTCGCGAAGCTCGGCGACGTCGGGCGCGCGGCTGCCGTCACTATTGCAGAAGTCGCACGGATCCGTCGCGCACGCGGGGTCTTCTGCTCGTCCGCACGGCACCGTTTCCATCAGCTCGAGGAGCTTCGGGATCGTCGAAACCCTCACTCCGGGAAGATCGAACCGATCCGCAAAATCGATCAGATTGAGTACGAAAGGCCGCTCGACATTGTCCTTGTTCGGTGTGCCGGTGTGACACAGCGTGCACGGGGGCGTGCAGATCCCGAGGTCCGTCCCGACCGCCGCCGCGAATTCCGGCCGCGCGCGCGCCGTGCTCGCCACGCAAATCAACAGACAAAATATCGACCCGCCTCGTCTCCTCGCCATCCATCCACCGCTGAACAGCATAACACGGACTTGAACGACCGCCGCGACAGCGACGACGCGCCTCGAGCTCACCCGCCCACGCGCCAGGGGAGCGCGAGGCGGGCCCGTGCTCAACGACCGTGCTTCGGCCCCGGCCGGCGCTCGTTGCCCTCGAGGCCCGCACGGTCGAGCGCGTGACCGAGCTTCCGGCGCTCTTCCGGCGTGCCTTTGGACGCCGCGCCGGCGATGGCGTCGTGCATGATCTTTTGACTCGCGACCGTCTCGTTGCGAAGCGCCTCGAGCGCACGCTCGACCGCGGCCCGATCGAACGGCTCCGCCTCGAGCGCGGTTTGGGCCCTTCGGCGCGCTTCGGCGATCGCCCCGCGTCGTTCTCTGAGCTCGTCGCCGTGCTCGCGCAAGAGCTTGCGCAGCGGTGCACGCTTGCCGTCTCGCTCGCCGCGGAACGCCGGCATTTCGCGTTCGGGGGGATGCGGCGGGCGATGGAACGCGCGTCCCACGAAAATCCCCGCAAGAAGGAGGTTCAGCGCGATCGACACGGCGAGCGCGATCGACAAGCGTTTGGCGAGCGGCGTCATGGCTCCTCTTCGAATTCGGCGAACGAGCCGACGGCGAGCTCGAGCGTCTCGTCCTCGGCGGAGCGCTCCGCACCGACCACCGCGTCGGCGGACGCCGTACCTGCGCCCGTCGCGTCGCGCTCGACCGATTGTGAGCCGATGAACAATCCGAGCGCCGCCGCCGCCGCCCAGCCGAACGCCGAGACCCCCAGCTTTCGCAGAGGAAAGCGCCGTACGTTCGAGCGCGCGGGGATCGCCTCGAGCCGCATCCTCAGCCCTTCCGGAAGCTCCGGAATCGGGAGCGCGCCGAGCGCGTCGTCGAGCGCTGCGTCGTCGTCGGAAATGCGTTCGCTCGTCATGCGTGCTTCTCGGAATCGCGGTTCGACCATGCTTTGAGCTCGGCTTTCAACGTGCGCCGCGCGCGTGAAAGCAGCGACTCGAGCGCCTCGGAACCCACGCCGAGCACCTCGCAGGCCTCCGCGCCGGTGAGCCCTTGCCGATGCACGAGCTCGATTGCCGCGGCTTGCCGCTCGGGCAGCCCGGCGATCGCGCGCTCGAGCGCTTCGGCGCGGTGCTTCTCGTCGAGCAGTCGGGGCTGGCGCGCGGAAATGGGCATGTCTTCGTCATCCGGCAACGGGCGAAAGCGATTCGTGGCCCGCAAGCGATCGACGGCGAGATTGTGCGCAATCTGGCAGAGCCAGGTGACGACGCGCGCGCGCCGCTCGTACTCGCCGGCGCGGAGCCACAATCGTAAGAACGTCTCCTGCACCACATCGTCCGCGTCCGCGTCGTTCTTTACGAGCCGCATCACGAACGAGCGGAGCCGCGCGGCGTGCCGCGAGCAGAGCTCGTGGTACGCGCGCGCGTCTCCCTCGCCCACCCGCAGCACGAGATCCACGTCGTCGTCGGAAATCGGCTGCGGGTGAGTCACGGAATGAACGAGTAACGGGAAAACACGTCACGAACGCGATTGGTCCTTCTTACCGTGTCCGCGACCGCGATGCCCCATTTCGTCCTGGGTCAGCACGTTGTCGCGATTCGCGTCGCGCTTCTCGAAATGCGCCTTCGCTTTCGTTTGCATTTCCGCGAGGGTCACCTTGCCGTCGTTGTTCGCGTCGGCCTTCTCGAAGAGCTTCTCGCCGCGGCCGCCCTGGAGCTCGTCCTTGGTGATCGCGCCGTTCTTGTTCTTGTCGAGGTTGTCGAAGCGCGTCTTCGCAGCGGCCTGCGACTCGGCGAGCGTGACCTTGCCGTCGCCGTTGGTGTCCGCGTGGGCGCCCGGCCCGCCCTTGCCGCCGCCGCATGCAAACGCCGCAGCCGTCGCGAGGGTCGCCATCGAAAGGGTGCCGATGAACAGTGCCTTTTTCATGATTCTTTCTTCCTTCACGAACCCGCTTGTCGTCCGGGGTTCATGCACTTCGACGAGCCACCCGGCGAGATCCGTCGAAGATTTCCCAAGTGCCTGTAATCACACGGGTTTTTCGGCAACAACGGCGAGTCGCCGCTCTTTGACGATGGCGGCCACATTGAAATCACCTCGCGTCGCGGCGCCGTGCGCCCCGCTCGTACACGACGCGCGTCCCGGACCAGCGATCGTGCCAGCCGCGGCCGCTTCCGAGGAACGAAAAGGGTTCGAACGGGATTAGTCGGATGACGGAACGTTTGAGCACGGCGCCGAACGGCGGGCGCGTGCCGTCGAGCGCGATGACGCGCGTTTGGGTGAGCCACTTCGCTGGCGACTTTCCGGTGACGGTCTCGAAGCCGCAGTAGTAGACGAAATGAATGGCGTACGAAGCGACGAACGCATCGTCGAGCTCCGCGGCGGCGAGGAGCATCGCATACAACGCGAAATCGACCACGTAGTTCGTGAACCGCGTGCGCGGACGAGCGTCGACCAAGTAGTCCTCATCCGCGTCGTCGTCACTGCGGCGCCGGCGCCGCTTGCGGGGCTGGACGTCCGCGTCCTCTTTCGGCGGTTCGAATGGGTTCAGCGCCTCGATCCGTGGTTCTTCTGCCACCAGGTTCGGATCAAAGCACGACTGTCGGTCGAGCTAAAGTGCGCTGCACTCGATGGCGGCAGTCGTCAGGCTCGGGTCGGCACCGCGCTCGCGCGCGCCCGCTTCGATGATGCTGCCGTCGACGCGCACGGGCTCGGCTCCGGGCGTGTAGGTAATGCCGATCTCCACGCCGTCTTTCTCGATGCCCTCGACGAAAGTCGTGCCGTGCTCGCCCGTGAAGTCGTAGTCGGGCAACACGATGTACATGTACGTGTTGTCGCCCTGAAGCCGGAGCTCGCAGTCGAGCGTCTCGTCGAGCGCGCCGTCTTCGGTCGAGAGCGCGAGGCGGCACGGTACGAACACGGCGTCCGTCTGGCAGCCGCCGCCCTCCCGGGCCTCGTCGGGCGTGAGCGCGTACTCGCGGTAGCGTGCTTCGTCGGACGTACGCTCGAGCGACAGCGTGAGGGCGCTCGTACCCGGCGCGGGCACTTGCACTGCGATGGTTTCGGGCAGCGCGAGCCACGTAACCCCGCAATTCCACGCGATCGCCGCGCGTTCGAAGCGTTCGAGCGGCGTTTCGCCCCCGAGCGCTCGGAGTGGTGCGTCGACCGGGACGCGCTTCATTCCGTCCCCGCAAAGAGCCGGCTCCGCGCCCGTGCAACCGCTCGCAACGACGAGCGCAAAGCCAAGCACGCGCGCCACCATGCGCATCGTCCCAATTCTAGCGCGCAGCGCCGACTCCGCTACACTCCGGCCCCGCTCCATGCCCAGCCAATCGTTCGTTCCCCTGCGTGTGAAGAAAAACGACAGGGGCGCGCTTCCGAGCTCGGCGTTCCTTCCGACGACACGAGAAGAGATGCGGGCGCGGGGCTGGGACGAGCTCGACGTGCTCATCGTGACCGGAGACGCCTACGTCGATCACCCCGCGTTCGGGCCGATCCTCGTCGCGCGTTTTCTCGAAGGGCGCGGGTATCGCGTGGGCGTCGTCGCGCAGCCCGACTGGCGTTCCACCGCGGACGTATCGCGCATGGGGCGGCCTCGCCTGTTCGTCGGCATCAGCGCGGGCAATCTCGATTCGATGCTGAACAAGCTGACGGCGCAGAAGATGGTGCGGTCGGAAGACCAGTATTCACCGGGAGGCCGCCCGAACCAGCGCCCGAACCGCGCGACCATCGTCTATTCGAACCTCTGCCGCCAGGCGTTTCCCGGAACGCCGATCGTGCTCGGCGGCATCGAAGCGTCGCTCCGCCGCATCGCGCACTACGATTACTGGTCCGATTCGGTTCGCCGCTCGATCCTGCTCGACGCAAAGGCCGATCTCCTGGTGTTCGGGATGGGGGAGCGCGCCGCGTGGGAAATCGCCGCGCGACTCAACGGCGGCGAACCGCTCGCGGCGCTTCACGACGTACGCGGCACCGCCCACGTGAAGAACAATCCGTCCGCCTGGCGTCCCCTCGCCGACGACCCGAGCCGCTTCGTGACCGACGGGCGCACGCTGATTCTTCCCGCCTACGAGGAGGCCGCTCGCGACAAAGCGGCGTTCGCCCGCATGTCCCGCGCGTTCCAGCTCGAAACGAATCCGCACAACGCGCGACCCATGCTCCAACGGCACGGCGACCAGGCCGTCTATTTCAATCGACCCGCGCTACCGCTCGAGGAGGCGGAGATGGACGCGCTCTACGATTTGCCGTTCGTTCGCCTGCCGCACCCCGGCTACGGCGGCGAGCGCATTCCCGCCTACGAGACGGTGAAACACTCGATCGTCACGATGCGCGGCTGCTTCGGCGGCTGCACCTTCTGCAGTATCACCGAGCACGAGGGCCGCATCATCCAGAGTCGCTCGAAGGAGAGCGTGCTCTCGGAAGTGCGCAAGCTCTCGCGCATGGAAGGGTTCGGCGGTGTCCTGAGCGACGTCGGCGGCCCCACGGCGAACATGTACAAGATGCGTTGCAAGGACGAGCGCATCGAGAGCTCGTGCCGGCGCCTTTCGTGTGTCCACCCGAAGGTGTGCGACAACCTCGTCACCGATCACGACCCGCTGCTCGACCTCTTGCGTACGCTGCGCAAGGAGCGCGGCATCAAGCGCGCCTTCATCGCTTCGGGCGTGCGCTACGATCTCGCGGAGCGAAGCCCGGAGTTCATTCGCGAGCTCGCCGAGCACCACACGGGCGGACAGGTCTCGGTCGCGCCCGAGCACACCGACCCCGAAGTGTTGAAACGCATGAAGAAGCCGGGCATCGAGAGCTACGAGCGCTTCGCCGGCATGTTCTGCCAGGCCAGCGACGAAGCGGGCAAGGAGCAGTACCTGGTGCCGTATTTCATCACCGGTCACCCGGGCTCGACGCTCGTCGACACGATCGCGCTCGCCCGCTACCTGAAAAAGAACGACATGCGCCCGCGCCAGGTGCAGGACTTCATTCCCACGCCCATGGCGATCGCGACGGCCATGTACCACACCGGCATCGATCCGCTCTCCGGCGATCCCGTTCCCGTCGCTCGCGATCTCCGCGAGAAGCGCATGATGAAGGCGCTCATTCTCTGGTGGGACGAAGAGCAATGGCCGCTCGCGCGAGAAGCGCTCAAGAAAGCGGGCCGCGCGGATCTCATCGGGGGACGCGCCGATTGCCTCGTGCCGCACGAATCGAGCCGTCGGGGAAACGAGCGACAGCGCGTGCCGCCGCGGGGTTTCGACCGAAAACCGACGAAGCGCGCCCCGCCGCGGCGCCGCTGAGACGCTCAGTCGCGCCAGGTCGCCGGTATTCTGAAGCTCAACGCGCCGAGCTCGATGGAGCCCGTCGCCGGTGCGGGCGGCAGCGCCGGCTCCGCGCACGAACCCGTGCCGACGACGACGTAGTTTCGGAGCTCGCCGATCGACGTCGTTTCGGTGCCGTCGAGTCGATGCTCGGTGAGCGTCGCGGTGCAAGCGCCCGTCGTGTAGCGGGTCCCCGCGTCGAGGTTGACGACGACCGTCATCGGAAAATCAGCGCCCGTCTCGCCCTCCGTGACCTCGGCGATGTCGAGCTCGATCGTCGAGACCTCCTCGGCGGGAATGTACGAGAGCTCGATTCCGCTGCCCGAGCTGTGCGCGATGAGACACGACACGTCGTCGTCGACGTCGAAGCGGGCCTCGACGTCGCCCGCGAGCGTCACCCCTATCGAGCAGATGGGCTTCGAAGCGTCCCCGCCGCCGTCGCCATCGCCACCGCACCCGACGAGAAGGAACCCGAGAGCTACCACGGGCAGCCGCAAATTCGTGGTCACGCGCCATCGTAGCGGTGCGTTCGGCATCGCGAAAGGCAGACGCTAGGGCTTCTTCGGGGCGGCGTCTTCGGGCGGCGTGTCTTCGCGCGGAACGAGCTCGGTCTGGCTGAGCTCGAGCGTCCGTTCGACCGGGCTTTCGCGGCGTACGGTCGGCGGCGCAAGCTCGAGCGTTTTTTCCGCCAGCTCGACGGTCGCCTCGCTCGAGAGCGGCGCTCGAGCGGACTCGGGCGGCGTCGGCTCGGGAACGCGCATCACGCTGCCGGCGAGCGCTGCGCTAACGAACGAGACCTCTTTCTCCGACGACGGCTCGCGCGGCGCCGCGGAATCGGGAAGCCCGGCGAGCCCTCGCAACTTGTCGGCGGCGCGCTCGAAGAACGACGGGCGCTTTCCGGCGCGGTTCGACGGCTCGACGTGGAACGTGGCGAGGAACGCGTTCCAGAGCGCCCGCACGTTCTGAAAGCGCCGCTCGCGATCGATGGCGAGGGCGAGCTCGACCCAGTCGTCGACGTTGCGCGGCAGCTCGGGGCGCTTGGCGGCGAGGCTCGGACGCGGGCTCTTCGTGCTGCCCAGCATCTTTTCGTACAGCGAAAGCCCGCTGAACGGGAGCTCGCCCGCGACCACCCGGAACAAGATGACACCGAGCGAGTACACGTCCGCGCGGTGATCGACGAGCGGTGATTTCCCCCACCAAGCCTCGGGCGCCATGAAGCTCGGCGAGCCCATCACGGTGCCGTCGGCCGTGAGCGGCGTCGATTTTCGGAGGCGCGCCATGCCGAAGTCGAGCAAGCGCACGCCGCCGTCTTCGAGCAAAAACACGTTCGCGGGTTTCAAATCGCGATGGAGAATGCCGGCGCGATGGGCGATCTCGAGCGTGTCGACGATCGGATCGAAGATGTCCGCCACGCGCGCGAGCGGCATGCGCTCCCTCTTGTCTTCGAGCTTCGCGAGGTGCTCGTCGAGGTTCGTTCCGTTCAAGAGCTCCATCACGAGACAGAGCTCGCCGCCGTTTCCGCGAAACACGTCGAGCACTTCCACCGCCGCGGTTCCCTTGAGCGTGCTCAACGCCTGCTGCTCGCGGCTGAGCCGCTCCGCCACGCGTGGCTCGCGCGCTGCCTCGGAGCCGAGAACCTTGATGGCGACCGGCCGCTGCGTCCAGTGATCGAAGGCGCGGTACACCGTGCCCTGACCTCCGCTTCCGATCACGCCCAGGCGCTCGTAGCGCTGAGTCGTGAGACCGTTCGGATTCCGCGGGTCCGTCAAGCCGTTACGCTAGCCCATTTTTGCCGAGCTACCGGGGAAATGCGCCTCACCGCGATGCACACGGAAAGCATGGAGCGTTCGAAGCAGGGTTCGCGACCGGGTCCGCGGCGTCGAAATCGCACGCGGCGCGTGGTGGTTTCCCGAGAGCGGCCCTAGATTGCCGACCTTGGACGCTCCCACCTCCGCTTCGAAGCCCGCCGTCCGGAACGAAAGCGTGCTCGTAGCGCCCGACGCGCCGCTCGTCATCGTGCTCAATCGCGGCTCCGGCCATCACGACGGCGAAGACGTGCGTCTCGTCATCGAAGCGACGCTGACGAGCGCCGGTCGCCCCTACTCGCTGAACGAAGTGACGGATCCCGAGACCCTCGGAACGATCGCCGCCGAAGCGGTGGAGCTCGCGAAGCGGACGCGCGGCGTCGTGGTCGCCGCCGGCGGCGACGGAACCATCAACGCCGTCGCCGCCGCGACGCTCGGAAGCGGCTGCCCGTTCGGCGTCTTGCCGCTCGGTACGTTCAACTACTTCGGTCGCGTCCACGGCATCCCGTCGGAGCCGAAAACCGCGTGTCAGATACTGCTCTCACCCCGCGCCTTTGCCGTTCAGGTCGGTCTCGTCAACGATCGTGTCTTCCTCGTGAACGGCAGCATCGGCCTCTACCCGGAGCTCCTCGAGGAACGCGAGGAAGCAAAGAGCAAGCTCGGACGCAGCCGGTGGGTCGCGTTCGGGGCCGCGCTCGCCACGCTCCTCCGCCCGCATCGGCTGCTTCGCATCGAGGTCGAGGCCAAGGGTGAACGCACGCACCTCGTCACGCCGACGCTGTTCGCCGGCAACAATCGCTTGCAGCTCGAGCGCGTGGGGATCCGCGCCGCGTCCCTCGTCGAGCGTCATCGCTTGGTAGCGGTCGTGCTGCGCCCCGTCGGCGTGCTCGGGATGCTCGGGCTCATCGTGCGTGCCTTGTTCGGCAAGCTCGGTGACGCCGAACGCGTCGTGAGCTTTCCGTTCGAACGAATGACGATCCGTTCGCGCTTCGGCAAGGGTCGCTTCAAAGTCGCGACCGACGGCGAGGTCGAGTGGCTCGCGGGGCCGCTCACGTTCCGCGTCGCGCCTCATCCGCTCGTGCTGCTCCGCCCGGCGGACCCGGGGGACGACCCGGGATGAGCGTGCTTCTCCAGATCTCGGACGCGCATTTCGGCACGGAGAAACCCGCCGTCGTCGAAGCGCTCGTAGCGCTCACGGGCGAGCTCGCGCCCGATCTGGTGATCATGAGCGGAGACATCACGCAGCGCGCGCGCACCTACCAGTTCGAGCGCGCGGCCGCCTTCGTCAAGCGGCTCCCGGTGCCGCGCGTCCTCAGCATCGCTGGGAACCACGACATTCCTCTGTTCGATCTCGTAACGCGTTTTCGGGATCCGTACGGCGGCTATCGCCGGGCGTTCGGCGACGAGCTCGAGCCCCGGCACGAGGCGCCCGACTGTCTCGTGCTGACGGTGAAAACGACGCGACGCAGCCGCCACACGGACGGCGAAATTTCGGAAGAACAGCGCGAGCGCGTGGCCGCCGAGCTCCGCCGCGCGACGCTCGCCCAGGTGCGCATCGTGGTCACCCATCAGCCGCTCGCGGTGCCGCGCGCCGCCGAAGTGCACAACGTCGCCCACGGCAGCGACGAGGCCGTCCGCGCGTGGGCCGCGGCGGGCGCAGACGTGCTCCTCGCCGGCCACATTCACCTGCCGTTCGTGATTCCTTTGCACGAAAGCACCGAGCTTCCGCGCTCGCTCTGGGCCGTGAATGCGGGCACCGCCGTCTCGACGCGGACTCGGCGCGACGCCAAAAACTCCGTGAACGTCTTGCGCGTGACGTCGGGCTCGAACGGCGCGCTCCCATCGTGTACCGTGGAGCACTGGGGCTTCAGCGAGCCGAGCGGAGCGTTCGCGAAGGCGGCCGAGCTCTCGCTGCGCCTCGGCCCGCCGTCGGGCGTCGCGCGTGCGTGACGCCCATCACCCTCCGGAAAGCTCGCGCTCCCGCCGTGCGGGGTCGAAACGGAAGAAGCGCGCGAGCTCTGCGTAAAGCTCGGGATGCCGCCGCTCGAGGCTCGACGGCTTCTCGAAGAAGCGTTCGACCACGACGGCAAAGAACTCGGGCGCATTCGTCGCGCCGTACGCGTCGATACTCGTCTTCCGATTACTCTCGACGGCGTCGACCAGCGCCGTGTATTCGGCCGTCGCGACCTTGCACCACGTCGAATAGCGCTCGAAATCGTCGAGCTCGGGCGTGCCGTCCATGGCCCCGTCCTCGCCGTCGAGCTGGTGCGCGAACTCGTGCAACACCACATCGTGACCGTCCGCAAGGTTCGCCGAGCCCGCGCGCACCGCGTCCCACGAGAGCACGACGACGCCGCGCGTCCATGATTCGCCGAGCCGCGTTTGGTCCTCTTCGATGGTCAAATACCCGTCCTGCCGCTCGCTCCGCGCGCGATACGTCGACGGATAGACGATCACGGTATCGAGATCCGGATAGAGCGGCTCGTCGAGCTCGACGCGATGGAGCACCAGCAGACACGCGCGCGCCGCGATGACGACGCGCATCTCTTCCGTCAGCGTGAGTCCGCCCCCGCCTTCGAACGTTTTCTCGGAATTGAAGATCCGCACGAGCGCCTCGAGCTTCGAGAGCTCGCCCTCGTCGAGCAACTTCGCGCACGGAACACGGCGCAAGAGCAACTCGCGAAATCCAGCCGGAAACGCCTGCGCGACGACCTCGGCTCGCGACAGGCGACGCCACCAATCGAACATGCCGTTCAGCGCTTCTCTGCGAGGCCGAGCGGGCGAGCGCGCCGCTCGAACCACGCCCGGTCGGAATAGGGAAGGTCCTTACGCCACATGAATCGAAGACTAGCGCAGGGAAGCTTCCCCGGCGTCAACGCCGTCGGCGCAGCCGCGCCCGCGGCCGCGCCTCAATTCAGGCAGATGTGGCAGACGCCGTCCGCTCCGCGACAATAACCGTTGCCCTGCGGCCCTTCCGCTCTGGTGCATTGACCCGAAAGCGTGCACTGACAATCCGTGCCGAAGAAGCAGGTCGTCGCAACCGGACACGGGTCGGCCGTGCACGTGCCGAGCAAGTCCGGGCCGTCGGTGTTGCAAGGCGCGAGGCGGCCGTTCACGCAGACGGACCCTGCGGGGCAATCGTCGTCGGCGTAACAGCGGCCGGCGCTCGGCGGCACCGCGCAGCGTCCGGGTTGGTTCGTCTCGCAGGAGCCGCCGTAGCACTTGAGGCTTCTGCAATCGCTGTCCTGCCAGCAACACTCGACCGGCACCTCGCCACAGCTCGGCGCGCCACCGTCACCGCTCGCTGCCGCGCTGCCACCGTCGCCGCCGCTGCCGGACGTTCCGCCGGTCGATCCGCCCATTCCGCCGTCGAGTCCGCCCGAACCGGCGTGCGAGCCATCCGACCCGGCGTCCGCCGGCGCCGTGCCACCGACACTCGTTCCCCCGGAAGAGCCCCCATGTTCGCTGCCGGAGCTGCCGCCCGAGCCCGAGCTGCTGCCCGAGCCGGAACTGCCGCCCGAGCCCGAGCTGCCAGCTGAGCCCGACGCCCCACCGGTGTTGCGGTCGCCGATCGGAACACCGTTGTCGACACAAGAAACCAAGAAGGCCGCCGTGAAAAAAAAGCGCATGTTCGTCATCGCGTCACCCTGCCCATCCAGTAGCCCGAGCGCGAAAAAGAGACCGGCGCCGCCCCGTGCATCAATCCCACGCCAGGGTGACGAAAGCACCCGGTTGAACCGGCCACGGCTCGAGGACGATCGTCGCTTCCCCGTCCGTCACCACGTCATAGTGAGTCTTCGCGAGCGGGACGTCGACCCGAAGCCCGACGCCGAGACGCACGTGGCGCCAGCGAAAGTACGGTCCGAACCCGCCATAGACGAGCGCGCGGCGGTCGAGAACGTCGGAGCGCGGCTCTATGCCGCCCCCGCCGTCGGCGTGCACCTCGACCGCGACGCGCTCGAAGCCGGCGCCCATTTCAGCGGCCCAGCCGTGACTACGCTTCGAACCGAGCGCCGCCACGAGACCGAAATGCAACGCAACGGAGGAAATGGACAACGCGACACCCTCGCCGTTCGCGCGATGCGGAAATTCGTACCGAGCCTCGGCCGCGAGCCCGACGCTCGCGGCGCTCCACTCCATGCCGCTCTCGAGGAACGCGCCGAGCGCATGGCTCACGCCTTCGGGACCCTTGGCGCGAAGCGCGTAGCGCACCCCAGGTGCCCAACGTAGACGTGCAGCGAACGCGGACGCCGATGCAGACTCTGACCGCGAGCGTTCGTCGGGTGCGCTCTTTCGCGGCGCCGTCGTATCGGGCGGGCGGGCGGCCGCGGCAGGCACGGGGCGCGCATGCTCTTCGCCGGCCTCGGAGGGCGCGAGCGCGCGACGCACCTCTTCGCGAGGCGTACTTTCGCGCCGTTCTCGAAACGCTTGCGCGGCGGCAACGAGCACCTGCGCGAGCGCTTCCCGACCGAGCTCGTCGAGCGAGCCTTCGAGCGCCACGTCGCGGACGAGAAAGCGTTCCGCCCGTGGATCGGCGAAGGTGATACGCGCGAGCGCCGGAGTGGGGAGCGTGATCCAGATGCGAATTCGACTCGCGTCCTCGTCGTGCACGAACACCGTCCGCGCGTCGAGCGCCGCACGTTCCACGACGGTCACCTCGAGACCGGTCGGCTCGAGCCATTCCGCGAACAGCCGCTCGAGCCCGTGCCCCCGCACGGCGCCCACGAGCACGATGTGAAACCGCTCGACCGCCGGCGTCGGCGTTTCGGCAGCCGGCAATTCCGCGGCGGCGGAGAAGGACGCCGCGAGCGACACCCACTGCATGCAGACGAGCGCGGCGGAAAGCTTCAACGGTCGCGCGAAAGGCGCTCTCGCGCCGTTGCCGCGTGGATCGAGCCCGGAAAGCGCTCGAGCAAACGCTCCCAGGCGCCGCGTTCCTCCGCGCTCCGACCGAGCGCTCGAAACGCTTCCGCCTGGCCGTGCAATGCCTCTTCAGCCAGAGTTCCCTTTGGATTTCGAGCCAGGTACGCGCCGAACTCGGCCGCCGCCCGTGACGCGTCTCCCCGCCCGAACAGCAAGCGTCCGCTCAGCACGTGCGAAAGCGTGGCTTCCGGAGAGCGGGGGAACGCACGCCGGAGCTCCGCGTACGAGAGCAGCGCTTCGTCGACCTTTCCTGCCTTGCGCTCCGCGTTGGCTCGCGAGAAGAGCTCCCTCGGGTCGAGCAGCGCAACGTTCGGGATTTCAGCGAGCGGAGCCGGGCGCGCCACGGACGCGCTCCGGGGCGCGCGCTCGACGGGTGGCGAAGCGTTCGCGGGTGCGGCGGCTCCAGGCGCTGCCGCCGTCGCGTGCTCGGGCACTCCCTTGTCGAGCGCCGCCGGCGCGGACCGGTGCGGTGGGTTCACGGTGGCGCTCGTCGTCGCAGGCTCGACGGTCGCGCGGGTGACGTGTCCCAAAATCCCCACGGCGGCCCCCGCGACTCCAGCCGAAAGAACCCCGAACGCCACGAGCAGCGGCAGGCGGAAGCGCCGCCGTTCGCGCGACGTGTTTCCGGCGTAACGCTCGAGCAAGCGACCTCGGACGCGCGCGAGCAACGCTGCGTCTCCCGGCCGCGCGGTGTGCATTCGATCGTAATCGCACCCCATTTCGTGAAAGAGCCGCGCGTCGTCGGATGCGCCCAGGTACACCTGGAATCGCCGCTCTTCCGGGGCGGAGAGCGCTTTCCTCCGCGAAAGCACGCTGAGATCGTCGGCTGATCGATGCATCGTCATCCCGCACCTTTCGCGAGCTCGAGCTCTTCTCTCAACGTCGCATCGTCGCCGAGCCGCTTCTTCAGCGCCGCCTTCGCCGTGACCAGGCGGCTTCGCACGGTATTTTCGGGGACGGCGCAGGCAACCGCCGTTTCGGAGACGGTAAAACCGAGCACGCAATGCAGCGCGAGAGCCTCCGCTTGAGGCGCCGGGAGCTCGCTCAAGAGCTCTCCGACGGCGCGACGCCGGCGCGCGGCGACGAGATCCGCCGACGGCAGCGGGCCACCGCCTGCGAGCTCGTCGAGGACCGCGTCGTTCGAAATAGGCGTCAGACGCTCGCGCACGCGGAGCTTGCGGCGCGTGTTCATGGCAGTGAGAAGCGCGACCCGGCACGCAAAGTGGAGCACACTCGAATCACCCCGAAAGTCGCGCAGCGCTTCGATCAGAGCGAACGCCGATTCCTGAACGACGTCTTCGACGTCGGGGTGGTCGGGCCCCAGGATCTGGCGTGAGACCCTGAGCAAGCTCGGCCCGACGGCCACGAGCAGCCCTTCGAGCGCCGCAGGCTCGCCGGCCAAGGCTGGGGCCACGAGCGACGACAGCTCGTCCCTGCCGGAAGCATGAGGGGGCCCTACGCTGACCACGGTCACCTTCCCCTATGTAACCTGAGAAAACAAAACGGATCAGCAACGGGACCCATGCCGGCCGTGGCACGGCCCGGCTCGCGGGCGCTAGCGGCGCTCGACTCGCCGAATCACCGCGCGCTCACGAACGCACCAATTCGAGCTCGATCCACGGTTGCCATCTCCCTCTGGACCCTTTGAGCTCCCAGAGCCCCGTGAGGCGATTTTTCGCCGCATCGAAGGACCCATCGAAGCGGACCGTCTTTCCCTGAATACGCCAGCGTCGCCCTTCGAGGGCGATCGCGAATGTTTCGAACCTCCCTTGGTCGTCATACGACGTGGCGAAGAATCGCCCCTTTTCGGGATCGAACCCCATGAGCTCCATCGAGCGCGTGGGTTTGCCGTCGAAGCGTGCGTCCACGTCGTGCACCATGAAATGGTTGCCCGGCAACCAACGATACGTGTCCGTGGCCACCAATGTGCCCGCCGGACCCGCTTCCGTCTCCAGCACGTTGCCCGTCGTGTTCCACGTGCCGAGAAAGACCGCAAACTTGGTCATTCTGCTACCTCGCAACACCGTTTCCTCCTGTCGTCGTCCTATCTCGGTCGCCGGGCGGAGAACAGCCAGTACGGGTGCACTTCGGGGCGGCCCTGCAGCGCCGGAAGGCGGGCCCAAACGCATCGGCGTCGAGCTCGTTTGCCCGTCCGAACAATCAGTGTGACCCTTCAGCGGGCCGATGACTCCGAAGCAGGGGCTCGCGTTCGTGAAGCGACACGGCATCGTGCTTCAAGCGGCACGAGGACCGGTGCCGAACCTCGCGGAAGCGATTGCCGGCGGACCCATTCGCGGAAGCTGGTGGGCGCATCCCAAGGGCCACGACATCTATCGCGTCGCGGACGCGATTTCGGAGAACGAAGACGTCCTCGTGTGCAAGCTCATCGACGGAAAGGTGACGTTCGTGCACCGACGACTTTGGCCCGCACTCGTCAAGCTCGCAGCCCAGTTCCCGAAATCGCGTTTGGCGAAGATCTGGGAGGAGCACGACGAAACGGGCGCGCACCGCTCGAAGTCGCTGGCATTCCCCGAATGGGTGCCAGATGACGTCTCGCGAGAGGCCGCGGCGTTGTCGTCAGCCGACGCCGAAGCACTTCTCGCGTTGCAAACTCCCCGCCGAGCGCCGAAAGGGCGAAGGTTGCGTTGAGCTCCGTCGCGACCGCGCGCGCGGGTCCGCACTCAGCGGGTGTTGTCGAAGGAAAACACGATCCAGGCCCTCGACCCGCTACGGCGCTCCGATTCGGTGGCGGCGTGGCCCGTGTACGTGCCGACGACCGATCGCCAGAAGGCGACGGCGCCGGGATTCACGATGGGAGCACGAATGGTCCAAGCGCCCCTGAGACGGTCCCAGAGCAACTTGGCCGCTGAACCACCGACCCCGTGGCCCCGAAAGCGCCGCAGCACGAAGTACTCGGCAACGTCGAGAACATTCGGGTCGTCGGCCACGGGAGAGCCGCGCTTGGCGAGGGCGAACCCAGCGACAGAACCGTCGCATCGGA